>JAFGIU010000127.1 GCA_016929445.1 Candidatus Omnitrophota bacterium | reverse complement strand
GTGGCCGGCAAACTGGACGGGTCTATATGATGTGGTGTTGTCGCTGGCTGCCGGGGACATGATGAACGGTTTGCAGGAGATCGAAGTTTATGACAACTACAACAACTGGCTGAATGACGTTCAGGTGATCATGGAAGGCGGCACTGTGGTGGGCTTCAACCTCAACGTGAGCCAGTCGGGGAGTGGACACGTGGATCTATACTGGGATTCTGTGGCCGGTGCGGATCATTATGTGGTCTACTACGGGACCAGTACCGCCTATTCCGGAACAGAAGCGGCTGAAGGAAGCTCCGGATTCAGCGTGGGCAATCTGCTCAGCTACGATCTGACCAGCCTGCCCAACTACACTCCGCTTTACTTCATGGTGGAGGCCCAGAACGCGAGCTACACGGTGATCGGGGAATCTACGGAAGAGGTCTTTACCATTGATCCGGGTCCGCTTCCGGCGCCCACGGGATTTCAAGTGGTGGATCCGTCTATTTTCCAAACCTTAAGACTGAACTGGAATACTGTGCCGGATGCTTCGGGATATATGATCTACTTTGGTAATCAGTCCGGCAATTACAATCACACGGACTCACCCGTTGATATCACAAACGGGGCGATGAACTTTGAAGACATTAACAATCTCTCTGAAGGCGTTACGTACTACTTCATGATTCGCGCCTATGATGCTTTGGGAGACGAGGGAAACAACTCCGAAGAGAAATCCGGTACCGCAGGTGGGGGTGCGGGGGGGACGGTGCTTGACATTGTTGAGAGCATGATTTCGGTGCCTGTTATTGAACCCGGAAGCAGCGATCACTTTACGGTGACGATTCGCAACGGTGGCACGGGGACCATGGATTATGTGAAGCGCGAGAGTCTGTGGATGGAGAATATCCAGAACGTTGTCGAGGATCTTTTTGACAGCAACTTCAGCTTTAGTCCCTCGTGGTCTTTGGGCGAGACCAAGGTGCTCAGCGCAGGGCAGCAGATGAGTTTCACGGTCACGGTCAATGTGCCGGGCAGCCAGGGTGCCGGTGAATACGAAGGCATGCTCAGGGTGTGGAATGACGGGGACTTGGACGGCTTCCGGGATCCTGAGGAAGCTCAGGCCGATGTGTTTATTGAAGTGCCGGTCTTGGCGCAAAGCGGGACCATTACCACGAGTCCGGCTGCGCCGCAATTGGGATCGAACCTGACTGTTTACTTTACGGCAGACTCTGCCCTGGCTCATGCGCCCTGGGCTGAGATCGAGTATACGGATATGAGTGCGACTTATCTTGAATTGAGTTCCGGGAGCGGAACAAGCTGGAATAGCTCCTTTGTCCCGAACAAGGCCGTTGATGTCATTTTTGTCTTCGTTGATGATCCCCGGGTGGTCACGGGACAGGTGCCGCTGGCTGTGAAGGACTTTATGGATGACTTGGCCCCGACCTTCTCCGGCTTGAAGTCTGCGAAGTCCGGGGCTTCGGGCGGTCAGGTTCTCTTGTCTTGGAATCCGGCTGTGGATGAAGATACTTCGGTCGAGTACAACATTTACTACTCCACCAATCCCGCGGATATTCCGGGCAGCGCCAGTGTCATTACGACGAGTGCCGGTGCCGGTTACCTCGTAAGCGGATTGACCGGGGGACAGCGTTATTACTTCCAGGTCCGGGCTGAGGACGATCATGGCAATGAATCCCCGAGCAGTTCCATCTTGGATGCAGTGGCTACAATGGGCATTGGGGCCGTAGATCATTTTGGTGTGTATCCTACGAGCACCACTGTGCCGGTTGGCGAGGGGCCGAGTGCGAGTGTGTTGGTCTTGGTGGAGGCGCAGGACATTGGAAATGCAAGGGTCAGTAGTTTCGATGCGTCGGTGGTCTTGGAAGTCAGTGAGAATGGCGGATTGGATTCGGATAGCACTATTTTGTCTTTGGATGACCGCGTTTCCGGCCGTCAGTATAACTTGGAGATAGCCAATGGTGCGGGCTACTTTACGATTTCCGACAAAGAGCCGGAGGAAGTGGATCTCAGTGTGGTGGGCTATGGAGTTACAGCCACGATCACCTTTGTCCCGGCTGCAGATGCCGGAGGACAAGCCCTGGATCGTTTTGGGGTCGCGGCAGATGCAGGAGGGGATCTAACAGGATTGCCGGTTGTGATCAGTGCCCTGGATTCATTTGGCCGGGTTATCACAGACTACACCGGTACCATCAATCTGAATGATTCGGGTCCTGCTGCTGTGCTTTGGAATCCGGTGGACGCGAATGGGGCCTTGGGTGGAGGCCAGTATAACTTTGTTCTTGCAGACGACGGAGAGGTGATTCTGGAGATGGACCCGGTGACGGCAGGGGACTACACCCTTGATGTGGACAATGGGTCCCAGACTTCGAATACGGTGAATATCCGGATCGCCGACGTCGAAGAGTATATTCTGGAATCCCGCAGCCAGAGCGGTACGCTCATTGAAACCACAGGTGGGCGGGTACACATCTATGCTTATGCAGGGGACGGCTCGGGGCATCGACTCTCCGGATACAACGGTTCCGCGAATGGGATCATTCTCAATGATCCAAACAGCCCGAGCGTGCGCATTGTTCCGAGTACAATTTCCTTCATCGATGGCTTTGCAGAGTTTGATGTTGAGAACTCCGAATACGAGACTGCGCGTATTAAGCTTCAGGATGGTACGGTCATGAGTTCGGAATATGACGTTATGTTCCAGGCCTTGGATCAGGAACCGCCGCGAGTTTTGCGTGCGGAAGCTGAGACCCCGTACGAAGTGCGTGTGTTCTTTGACGAGGATATGGACCTTGATTCGATTATGGACTATGCCAACTGGAATGTCGCCGGAGCGACTATCCATACGGTGTGTTACTATGCGGACCAAATGACCTTCCACTTGAACGATGCTCTCTCACCGGGGGCCCAAGTGGAGATTGAGGGCGACAGCCCGGATGGAGTTAAGGATCTCGCAAACAACTACCTGGGGGATAAGGTCGTGGCGATCGACAATATCCCAGAAACGGATTACTTCGGCGGTGCGGTGGGCACGGATGATTGGCTTGAGCTGCAAATTCACAGTGAGGGCGGAGGAACCTACAGAGTCATCGTTTACCAAAAGAATGCTTGCGGGTACTTGTCCGGATCCAACCAAGTCAATGCCAAGCATGCCATGGGAAATGCCAATGTTACGCTGACAGGCGCAGGGACGGCCCCGGCTACGGTGGACCTGAGTACAGGCCAGGCCGAGTTTACGATTTCAGGCGGATCTCCCGGAGATAATCTTAGTGTGAGCGATGGTACGGTGAGTTCCAATGTCCTTCCGTTGCCGTAAGGATTAGACAGCAAGAGGCACAACAGAGACCGAAGACGCAGATTGAGGCCGCGGGCACCGGCGCAACTTTCGTCTTCGGTCTTCTTTTGTCCGGGCCGGGGGTGGGATTTGTCAGTTGTTCCCCCTTTCAACTTGCTCCCCAGTCGTCGTCACGAGCCGGCTGTCAAGGAGGCGTGGTGATCTTTGTTCCTCAAAGATGACCGCGCTTCGCTCGCCATGACGCATCCGCTTCACCCCCAACCAGATCCATATCGCCCTCACCTAAAGGCTTGGGGTGGCAGCTTTCTAAACCGTATTTCGAGAACAGGGGGAATGCTCCAGAGCGTGTGAATGCGGAGGAGCGTTCCCCCTGTTCCTGCTGAGCTGGCTGAGAACAGCTGTCACTTTCTTTAGTATCTTATTTTAAGTCGTTGTGTTGTGACGTAATTTGTGTTATAAGAATGCGTTACCATGGATTCCGACCAGCCCTCGGCTTTGAAAAGCAGTCCAGGACTTCTACCGCTACTATTAGGGCTTGTGGTGGCAGGGGTGCTTTGCGCCCTGACCCCGCAGGTTTGTGCTCAGGAGGCCGCAGCCGGTGCCTCTGGGCAGTCCTCACCATCCTCTGTTTCCTCCCCGGCTTCTGCTCAGCCTGCAGAACCTGTTAGTCCCAGCCCTGAGGAGCTAAAAAAAGAAGTGGCTGAGCTCTTTTCCGAAGCCAAAAAGCTCTACAAAAAGAAAGAGTATCGCCAGGCCCAGCTTCAATTGCGCAAGGTCCTGGAACTCGATCCCGTGCATACGGAGGCCATGGATTATCTGAACCGGGTGCGCAAGATTTTACTCAAAGATGCGGGTGTGGATTTCAAAAAGAAGGTCGTTGAGCTGAATGCCAAGATTACAGCCATTGATTTGGAAAAGAATCGTTTCACGGTGGATACGGGTGAGGCAGACGAGGTCAAGGTGGGGACCGTGATGTCCTATTATCAGCGCGACCGGCGTCTGGCGGACTTCGAAGTCATCGCCGTGGAGCCGGGCTCTTCCACTCTCACCATGCTTGCAAGCCACCAGCGTCTTCTCAAAGTGGGGGGAGAACTCAAGGTGGATGTGGCCCAGGGAGTTTTTCAGAAAGGCCTGATGGCCCTGGCCGAAGGGGATACGGATTCGGCAGCCGCTGCATTTGGGGATACCATTCTCAACCAGCCGGGTCATGCGCCCTCTTATGTAAACTTGGCCCTTCTGCGGGCAAGAAACAATGACTATTCCGCAGCGGTCACTCTTTTGGAAGAGGCCATCAAGTTCAACCCTCACAATATGGAAGCGCGTAAGCGTTTGATCGAAGCCTTGGTGGTGGAGGGCGAGCTGGAGGAGGCCTTGAACGTAGCCCAGGGCTTGGTCCAGAAGGCGATCAAGGATCCCGATGCCCACTATCGGGCAGGGCTTTTGGCCGTTTCGGTGGGGGACTTCACCCAGGCAGAGAACGAACTTACCTTTGTGCGCAATGTGGATTCCAAAAATGAAACTGCTGTGGCTGTGCTGGCTTTTGTCTACTTGATGCAAGAGGAATATTCTCGTGCCCAACAAAAGCTGGAGCAAGCCCAGGAGATTGCCTCCGAAGGGTCGATATCACGCCCCTTTGTCCATGCCCTGTACAGTTATTTGTTTGAACAGCAGGGGAACCAGGCAAAGGCCGGTGAGCAAATGAGAACGGCTAAAGAACTGAACCCGGAGCTTGCTGCGGCTGCCGACTTGAGTTTGGAGAGTGCGGGCGCACTGTTGGTGGAAACGGCCTTTTCAAACTTGGTGGAAGGCGGTTTGCTTGCTCAGCAGCCGAGCCCCTATGAGCAGAGCGCGGTGAGCAAGAAGGTGGCGGAGGAGGTTTTGCGGTCCCGCAGCAATCAGCTGGCTCTGGCCCAGCAGGCGGGCAGAAGTACCAAGAAGCGGTTGCCCTTGGGTCTGAGCGGGAAGATAACGAACACCTTTGAGCACTATAACCGGGATCCAATGACTGCGTATCCCATGTCTGGAACACACCTTACGACTGATTTGGAGACGGAGTTCGAACTGATGGGCGCAGATGTCAATTTTGATATCAAGGCCTTTCACAATAAGTGGGACAGTACGGTCCTGGATTTTGTGAAGATCAATATCAAAGACAAGTCTAAAAAGAACGAAGTCGACATAGGCGAGTTTTCGTCCTCTCATTTTGGGGATCTTATCAAGCATGGTGAAGTTAGAGACGGTATCCGGTTTTGGCATCAGGCGGAACGCGCAGAAAAGAAACCTCTGGTGGCCAGAATCAATCCCGGGTATCTGGATTTCAGCACTGCGGATTCCCGCCCGGTCAATATCGGGCAAATATACCAGGAAGAATTTGTGGACAAGCGCTTATTTAAGACTACGGAAACGACCGTTGTTGTTGGCCGGACTCAGCGTCCCAAGAGCTTGAATGACAAGAAGGAAGAGAATTTTGAAACGCGTGAGACCAGCGGTCAGTTTGAGCGGAATCTGACGGCAGTTCGCGTTGAGACCAATCCCTATTGGGATGCGCAAATCGGCGCAGGCTTCATCCATATCAAAGACGATAAGAATTCCGCGGACACTTCTGCCACCACGACCCCTATCGAAAACTATGCTTGGGGAATTGACGGGGAAATTTCTGCCTTGGATGAGAGGCTTAAACTTTCCGGAGATTGGGGCTATACCTGGTATGATCCGGACAGTGACAACGATTCCGATGATGAGCAGGAAGATTACGGCTCTCTGGTGGAAGTGGAATTCGATCCTTGGAGTGAACTGGGCGCGGATTATACTTGGAAGCGCATCGGCAAGGCATACAAGCTGGACGGGGCTTCACAGACTGCCGACAGAGCCACTCATACAGTGGATCTAAAATACACTCCGTCTGGGGCAGAGGCTTGGGACCTCAGCAGCGCGGACTTCAAATTTGAATTTTCCCATGATGACCTGGACCGAGATCAAAACAAGACCAAGAAATACCGTACTGTTCAACCCAAGGTTAGTTTTAAGCTTCCTGACGATGCAAAACTCTCTTTTGATCTCAAGCTGTATGAAGAGCATTGGAGTTGTCTGTGCACGTTCTACAGGACCAAGACTCTGAAGACGGATTTCGATTGGACCTTTGACCCGTGGAAAATGACGTTCAAGCCGACTTACACGCATGAACGCAAGAATGATTTGACCGGAAGCCCGTCCGATGAGCATAAGAAGGATGCGGGTCTTAGCATTGATTGGGATTTTTGGGAAGATTACCACAATCTCCAGTGGACCTTTGGGTGGGACAAAGAGATCAAGACTTTTAGCGGTTCATCAAGCCGCGGTTATGTAGAGGATCAATGGTCCATTGCCGCCAGCTTTGAAATTGTGGAAGACAAATGGGATGTTGACGCAAAGTTTTCCTTCAAGGATCGCCGCAACACGGATACGGACAACAACCAGCTTGAGACTTTTAAGCTCACGACCACCTATGAGTTGGTCGACGGCAAGATCGTAGGGGAGTATGAGCACAAAGACAACCCCTATGATCCGGATACGTCCACGAGTGCCTATAACCAGGATTATTTTAAACTGCAGTATGTGAGAGATTTCTAACATAATGAATTGCAATAGGATAGGGAAATGCTAAAAAGACACTTCGTTTGGCTGCTGATCTGTTTTCTGGGCTTGGGCGCATATTGTCCTCAGGCAAAGGCCACGTATTTTGACAGCGGAAACAGTCTATTCGAGAAGGGGGAGTACGAAAAAGCCATCGAGATGTACCAGATGTTTGCGGAAGCGCATCCGGACCACGATCAAACACCCGGGGCTTATATGAGCGTTGCATCCGCCTACTATTGGCTCGGTCAGTATCAATCTGCTTTAGAGGCACTGGAGCAAGTGTCGAGCCGGGATCAAACGATTACGGCCTGGGTGCAGAGCCTTAAGGCAGCATGTTACCTGAGTATTGAGGCCTATGATCAGGCAAAGAAAGAGTTAGATCCTTTGCTCAGGAAGCTTCCGGACCCGTCTTGGGAGGAGGATGTGCGTATCAAGATGGCGCGCGCCTTAATAGGACGCAAGGAATGGGATAAGGCTGTTGAGACATTGGAGCCCTTGCGTGAAAAGGAAAGCCTAGAACGGGGTCTTGAGGTGGCTTACTACTACGCAATTGCCGGAACCAAAGATAATCCTGAAGAAACCCGGGCGGCTCTTGAGGCCGTGGCGCGTCAGGATCCCGGTCCGCATGTGATGGTCAAGGTGTACGGGCATTTCGGTATGCTGAGTTTGGCCGGTGGGAATTTCAAAAAGGCCTTGGAGGAGTTTCAGAAAGCTTATGATCTTAATCCCAAGGGCCTGGATTTAGGGATCGCGCTTTATGGACTGGCTTATGGCAACCAGCAACTGCAGGCTATCGAAGCTGCCACAAAGTACACCAAGGAGTTTGTGAGATTATTCCCGGATCACCCGCGTGTGATCGATATGGAAACCTGGATGACGGAACAGGGTCTTGCAACCAGTGGATCTGGGCAACAACTTTCTCTTGTGCGTCTTGCCGGGGGGGTCCCTGCGGCAACCAATCTCAATGTCCTGACTCTCACGGGTGTGGCCGCGGCCGGGGCCCAGCTTTGGGTGAATGACAAAGAATCGGTGATTGATGACACAGGCCGCTTTAATGTTCAGGTCATGATGGAGGAAGGGGAAAATATACTCGCTCTCAAGGCCGTGGGAAGTGATGGTGCGCCGGAGGAAGCCTTCTACAGGGTTCTTCTTGACACGGTTCCTCCGCGCTTTGAAAACGTGGATGTGCAGATTGATCGCCGGGGCGCGCTCACAGCGAGCGGAAAGATTGATGTTGGTTCGTCTGTTCTGGTGAACGGGAAACGTCTCAAGGTGGACGAGAAGGGCTTTTTCCAGGGCGTGGTCGACCGCATTCCCCGGCAATCCGGCGGGTCCAGAACCGTGCTTCTGGAATTTGTGGCCCAAGACTTGGCCGGGAACGAAGGTGGCTTCGTATTTAAGGATGACCGGCCTCCAGACCGGCCGGTGACCCCGAGAGCACAAACGGTTTCGTCCGACTTGGTGGTTCTATCCTGGGAAATGAATACCGAACCCGATTTCTGGGGTTTTGATCTCTATTATTCCAACACAGGTGGTGGAGATCGTCTTTTGGTCACAGACGACATAATCCAAGAGCGCGAATTCTATATTGACGGGGTTGTATTGACCACAGTCAAGGCTGAAACCGGAGGTTCGGGCAAAGTCGATTTCTGGATTGTGGCTGTGGACAAAGTGGGGAACGAGTCGGTAGATTCTGAACGTCTGAGTGTGACGATCCCCATCCCTTAATCTGAGGTTGCGGTTAAGACTTCACTCAGGGTTGTGAAGCCCAGTCTCACCTTTTCAATTCCGTCCATCTTGAGAGTCTTCATCTCAAGGCGCTCGACAGCGTCTGCCTTGAGGCGTGTGTCGTCCACCCCATCTACGATGGCCCGCCGGGACTTTTCGTCCGGAACAAAAAGTTCCATCAGACCCATGCGTCCCTTATACCCGGTTTGGTGGCATTCTTCGCAGCCTTTGGCAATCGGCACCTCTCCGGAGAATTCTTTCTTGGGGTCAATGCCCAGAAGGCGGCAGAGCTTTTCGTCAGGGGGGCCTTTCTTGGCGCACTTGACGCAGACCTTTCTAACCAGACGCTGAGCCAGGATTCCGAGTACGGAAGAGCTTACCAGATAAGGCTTTACACCAATATCAATCAGGCGGGTGATGGCCGAAGGCGCATCGTTGGTGTGCAAGGTGCTGAAGACCAAGTGGCCGGTCAAGGAGGCCCGGATCGCGATTTCCGCGGTTTCGTCATCGCGAATCTCCCCCACGAGCACCACATTGGGATCTTGACGCAGAATGGACCGGAGCCCGGCCGAAAAAGTCATACCCACCTTAGGATTGACTTGCCCTTGGTTCAGCCCGGGGATTGCGGCTTCCACCGGATCCTCCAAGGTCATGATATTGATTTCCACGGTATTGATGGCGTCCAGCGCGGAGTAAAGAGTCGAAGTTTTACCGCTGCCCGTAGGGCCGGTCACCAAGATGATGCCGTTGGGGCGCTTGATCAACTGATTGAAGGTCTCAAGCACATCTTCCTGAAAGCCCAGGTCCGTGAGTTTGGGCACTCCCCCGCTCTTATCCAAAATACGCATAACGATCTTTTCGCCCAAGCCCGTGGGAAAGGTCGAGACACGAAGGTCCACTCCCCGGTCGCGCACGCGAATCGAAATACGGCCGTCCTGGGGCTTGCGCCGCTCGATGGTATCCATTTCGGACATGATCTTTAGACGCGCGGTCACCGGGAACTGAATATTTTTGGGCAGTGTCTTGGCCTCGTGCAGGATGCCGTCCAAGCGGAAGCGAACGCGCACATTCTTTTCTGTGGGCTCGATATGGATATCGCTGGCCTTTTGGTCAATGGCCTGCAAAAGCAGCAGGTTCACCAGCCGGATAAGCGGCGGATCATCGGTCATCTTCTGGACGTCCGAAGCGTCGAAACCCTCCTCGTTTTCGCCGTCATCCAGTTCCTGCGTGATTTCCACCAGCTCCTCCATGGAGTCGCCTGTGCCGTAGTGCTGGTCCAGGCACTGCAGGAGGGAGGAACGGTTGGCGAGCATGGTGTCCACCACACAACCCGTGACTTTTTGCACTTCCTCAATGGCCGGCACGTTCAGAGGATCCACCATGGCCAAAGTCAAGCTATCCTTGATTCGGAAAAGCGGGACAAGATTGTATTTGCGCGCCAGGGCCTCCGGCAAGGTAGCCAGCACTTCGGGTTCGATGATGAATGTCTTCAGATCGATAAAGGGGATATCCATCTGTGTGGCCAGGAAGGGGCCGAGCTGTTCCTCGCTGATGATGTGTTTGTCTACAAGGAGTTTGTCCAGCGGATCGTGGGTCGATTGGTGGGCTTCCACGAGGTCCGCGACCTGGCCTCCGTTGATCAGGTTTTTGTTCAGCAGGGCTTGGATCAGGGGATGGCTTTCAATATCCTCAGGGGACAAGACCTCCTGAGCGCTTTTGTTTGCCTGGGGTGCGTCTTGATCACTCATATTGCTCTCCCTATATTGAGGATCAGCCCTCTGCGTTTTGTGCTTGGGCTAGGAGCTCTTTGATGGTTCCGGTGAGCTGTTCCAGATCAAAGGGTTTTGTGAAGTAGTGATTGGCGCCCGTTTTTTCAGCCCATTGCTTGTCCTCGTGCTGAAGAGAGGCTGTCATCATGATAATGGGGATGCTTTGGTAGTTTTTGTCTGCCTTGAGAATTTGACAGACCTTGTGGCCGTTGAGGCGCGGGAGTTCCAGGTCGAGAAGAATAAGATCAGGCTTGCAGGAGCGGGCCATTTCCAGGCCCGTCATGCCGTCAAAGGCCTCTTCCACTTGATGCCCTTCTTTGCCCAGGATCTGTCTCAGGAACTTATGCAGGATTTCGTCGTCATCAATAATAAGGATAGTAGCCACAGACCGCCCCCGGTGTTCCCAAAAGGATGACAATGCAGAAATGAGTACTTTCGGGTATAGTTTATCATATCCCTGTATCAGGGGAAGGGGTTATGCGAGAACTGGTGGTATAATCCTTTATGTTGTACCCACTTTTGCCATGATAAGGAGAGGCGAAATGGCTGCCCGCAAAAAGATTACCAAGAAGCCCGCCCGGAAAACTTCAACACCCGGGGAATCCGCGCATCTGCGCAAGCAGATCCACACCCTCCTGACCGTTAGCCAACTTGTTGGATCCATGCATGACTACGAAAAATTATTGCGCCTGATCATGAAAGAGGCCAGTGAGACTGTGGGGGCAGAGGCGAGCTCTATTGCCCTGTACAGGGCCAAGACCCGCACCCTGCATTTTACCGTGGCCTTGGGGGAGAAGGGCAAAGCCGCGCAGGAGATCGTGGTGAAGCTGGGCCAGGGGATTGCGGGTACTGTGGGGCAGACCCGGAAGCCGCTCAACGTCAAAGATGTGTCCAAGGACAAACGCTTCCATCAAAAAGCCGACAAGCAAACCGGGTTTCGAACGCGCAGCATTCTTGCTATTCCAGTGGAGCACCAAGGCAAGCTACTGGGAGTCTTGGAAGTCATTAATAAGAGACGCGGGGCCTGTTTCACAATCGAAGACCGCAAAATGCTCGAGATTGTCGCCGGTCAGGCGGGCATTGCGTTGGAAAACGCCCGTATCTACAAGGATTTGGCGGACAAGCATGCGGATCTGATTAAGACTCACAAGGAGCTGCTGGCTGCCGAGGCCAAGCTGGTGCAGGCGGAGCGGCTCTCGGCTGTGGGCCAGGTGGCCAATACGATTGTGCATGATTTGAAAAACCCGATGGCCTCGGTCAAGAGCTTCTGCCAGCTTTTGGAGAAGGGAATGCTGGAGGGAGAAGAGGTCAAGCAGTTTTCGCATGACATTATTCAGGAGATTGATCACCTGGTGGACATGACCCGGGATATTCTGGACTACTCCCGCGGCGAGTACAAACTCAATATTTCCGCTGTGGCGGTTGGCGGGTTTCTGGAGTCGACGCTTTCCTTTATGAAACGCACGGTTGAGCGCCGGGGCATTGAGGTGGTGACCGAAGTGGGATACTCAGGGGAGGCGCGCATGGATCCGGACCGGCTGCGCAGGGTTATCCTCAATCTTTGCGGGAATGCAGCGGATATCATGATTGACGGCGGCACTTTGACAGTGCGTTCGCGCCAGAACGGAGACAAACTGCGTATTGAGATCCAGGATAGCGGGCCCGGTGTGCCGGTGGATCTAAGGCAAACGTTGTTCCAGCCCTTTGTGACCAAGGGGAAGTCCCACGGGACGGGCCTGGGCCTGGCTATTTCCAAGAAGCTTGTGAATGATCACGGGGGCGAAATTTGGGTGGAGAGCCAAACTCAGGAAGAAGGCGAACCCACCTGGACGAAGTTCATTTTAGAGCTTCCATTGTGCTAAGAAAATACACCACAGCTTTGCTTATAGGGCTTATGGCCCTTGTCAGCATTTTCCTTCTTAACCTCTTTGGCGGGGATTTCTACTCTTCCTTTCAACTCAAAACCTTTGATTGGGCCTTCCGGCAGCGGGGTGTGCAGCACCAGGCTCCGGAAATTCTTTTTGTGGAGATGGACCAGCATGCCATTGAAACTCTCGGACGCTGGCCCTGGCCCAGGCAGACTTTTGCGCGCATCATCGAGACTTTGGGCCAGCTGGGCGCAAAACAGATCCTCTTTGACGTGCTCTTCACCGAGCCGCAACAGCTGACCGTGGATGGCGATTTCGTGCAGGAGGGCGTGGGGTTTCAGCGGGGAAAAGCCGCAATCCAGGATTTCATTGCCCAGGCATCCGGACTCGTTTCCGGCGGGACAGCGACTCCTGAGGAGTCCGTTGCATACCTTGGGCAGATTTCTTCAGCTTTGGATCAGATTGAGAGTGATGTTCAGCGCACGTTAAACGAGGCTGTACGCAATGATGATGCGATCCTTTCCCGTGCCGTGGCTTCCTCCGGTAATGTGTATTTAGGTAACCGGATGCAGGTTATTTATACGGAGGAAGATCTCGCCCGCCACAGGGCCTATCTGGCGCTCAAAGCCCACCTGGCCAAGGCCTTGATTGACGATCCCACACTGGATCAGGAGGGCCTCCTTGCTGTGGCAGGGGCCTATCCGGCGTATTCCCGTCTGTTTGACACAGAGGAATTGGAGCGCATTGCGCGTCGCTTTCGGATTCGCAATTTTCTTATCCGCGATCTTTCCGTTCCTTTGGAAGCCTTGGCCTATCATTTGGGAGAGACACCTGATGAAGAGCTGCGCTCGGATTTGGGATGGGTGCGGCACGAACTCCTGACCGAGAAAATCCGGCCTCTGTTGGAAGCCAATCCCAATGCCGAAGTGACCGAGATCATGTGGACTCTGCAGGATGCCGATGAATCGCTCTTCAACTATATGATGACCGATCCAAGCTCCGACCATACTTTGGGGGTGGTCTATGAGGCCGTGCGTAAGAAGCAAATATTTTTGAAGCGCTTCGGCATTCAGGGGGAGTTGGCGGTAGACAGTCCGTATGTCTCGATTGATCTGGATGCTCCGATGGTGCTCTTCAGCAAGGTCTGCGCGGGAAGCGGTTACCTCAACGCAGTTCCTGATTCCGACGGTGTTATCCGGCGTGTGCCTCTGTTTCTCAATTACGAAGGTTATGCTGTGCCGCAGCTGGCCATGGGCGCTCTGATGGATTACTTGTCGGTGGACCGGACGCGGGTCCGGGCATCAAAGGGGGAGGGCTTTGTTTTGCCTTCCGCCCGTCTGCCTAACGAGGTCCAGCCGCGGGATTTGTTTATCCCGACCGACTCCATGGGTTGTTTGATGATCAATTGGGCCGATGATTGGGGGCCGGGTTTTGCCCATCTTTCATGTGCGGCTGTGTATCGCTTGTGGGAGATGCAACAGAATGTGACTCACAATCAAAATCTTCTGAGGGAAGAAGGAAGCGGCCAAATTCAGGAACAGTTGGCTCAGGACCGGCTCGTGTTGCGGCAATTGAGGACACGCCTGGGCCCGATAGTGGAAGGCAAAATCTGCATTGTGGGTTTGACTGCGCCGGGGACTCACGACTACGGACCGATTCCTTTGGCCTCTAATTACCCGGTGGTGGGCACGCATGCCAATCTGCTCAATACGATTCTGACGGAGAGCTTTCTCGGCGAGGCCGGCCCCAAAGAGCAATTTGCTTGGGCAGCGTTGTGGGTCTTGCTGGCAGTGCTTCTTCTGCCGCGCCTTTCCGCCTTTCAGGGCTTGGGTTTTGTGACCTCCCTGAGTGTGGCCTCGGTCTTCAGCTCACTCTTAATTTTTAAGTCTCATGGCTTATGGATTGATGCCCTGAATCCTTTGATTGGCTTGGGGCTGACCTTCGTGGGAGTGACATCGTATTCCTTTATGACGGAAGAAAAGGAAAAGCGATTTATCAAAAAAGCCTTTGGCCACTATGTGAGCGGCAATGTTATGGAAGAGATCTTGTCGGATCCCTCGAAACTCAACTTGGGCGGCGCGCGTAAGAACTTAACAGTTCTCTTTAGTGATGTGCGCGGATTTACCACGATTTCCGAACAGATGTCTCCGGAAGAAGTCGTGTTGCTTCTGAATGAATACTTGGACGAGATGACTCAGATCATTTTTAGGAACAACGGGACGCTGGACAAGTATGTGGGCGATGAAATCATGGCGGTGTTCGGCGCGCCTTCGGTTGAAGAGGTGAAGAATCACGCGGAGCTTGCAGTGCGGACTGCCCTCCAGATGGTTGAGCGCCTCAAAGAACTTCAAATCCAGTGGAGTGCAGCGGGCCGGCATGTGTTGGATATGGGCATAGGCATCAACACAGGCGAAATGATTGTCGGCAACATGGGCTCCAAGAGTCTGATGGATTACACGGTCATCGGAGATGCCGTGAATCTGGGTGCGCGTGTCGAGGCCCTGACCCGCGGGTTTGATTGTCATATCATCATTACGGAATTTACCCTGGCTGATGTGGAAAATCTTGTGGAAGTCGAGTATTTGGACTCAGTCCAGGTCAAGGGAAAGAGTCAGTTCGTCAAAGTCTACAAGCTGCTGGGTCTTAAACAGGATTGACAGAATTACAGGGACAGGTCTTGGGCACGAAAGTGGGTCAGCTCAACCTGTCCCTGTCCCCTCACTTACCGCCTTTCTTCCCATCGTTTAAAAAGTGGAGCATCCTTAATCGAATAAATTGAAGGCCTGTTTTTAAAACGATCCTAACTCCTTGCTTAACAAGGGAATCTGTTGACAAATATGTTGATTTGCAGTATAATTAAGCATCTTTTCACCAGGCGGGCGGGCTTTTCTTAATCCATGGCAAGACTCAAGCTCATAACCACTTTATTTTTAGTAATTTTTGCGCTTTCCTCCAGCGTTGTCTTTTATGGTGAAAGTTCCAGCGCTGCGGCCGTTTCTCCCACTTCAGGCCCCCTGTTCAATTTGGCTCCATTAAGTCCTCAGAATTTGAGAGAACCTTCGTTAAGCCGCTTGCTTGCCGCTTTGGCCGAGGATTTTGACGCCTCCTGGCGTGAAGACGAGTCCATGAGACGTCTGGGCGTCCTGGCCGCGGAAATTCTTGATACGGATTCTTTTGCGCACTGCACCACGGACTTGCAACGCGGCATTGCCGTGGCCCGGCACCTCAACAGTCCGGAGGGGATTGCAATGGTCACCGGCACCCAAGGCACAAGTCCGGACTATTTTTATTTAACGCCTGTGCTGAGGAACCGGAGGGCGAGTGCGCAGGGCCTGGGTCTGGTCTTCCTTTGCTTGGCGGATCAATTGGGCCTGGACACCACTCCGTTCAAGAAGACTGAAGGAATTTCAATTTTTGTGCAGGACGGGCCCCGCCTGCTGCGCATTGATTGCACAGACCGAGGTTTACTGTATGAGGTGCAGCCGGGGGACTTAGGTTTGGAGCACGTGAGTTCAGGGATTCCCATGGTCGCCGGCTCGGAGATCTCGGCCTTTACCTGGGCGGCCCACGCAATGCAGCTGGCGGCTTCCGGACGCATGCGCGCAGCCCAGGAAGCTGCAGGTCAAGCTTTGCAGCTCGATGCTTCGGCTGTGGAGGCGGAGTTTGTGTTGGGCTGGATCTGGATGTGTCACGGCGGTTATGAAAAAGCAGTCCGGCACTTCAGCGAGGTGATCCGGCAAGACCCCTATTATGCACCGGCTTATAGCCTTCGGGGTTTGGCCCTCTCCAATTTGGGGCGTTTTAAACAGGCCCTTTCCGATAGCTTTCGCGCCAAGGCTTTGCGGCCCGACAACCGGGTTTATCTTGAGAACCAGGCGGCCATTTATGAGGCCTTGGGCCAGTCCAACCGGGCTCTTCTGACCCGTAAAAGGTCCTTATAGTCAAAATTGACATTGGGACAATCCGTGCTATCCTTTGCCGTAAGAAATAGCAGTATTTAGCGTTTTTCAAAATCGCCGAACTGGCAAACCGTTCGTAAGGGCGGGGCGCAAAGTCACAGATGCACATAAGTCCCTATAGATAAAGCGGTTAGGGACGACAGTGGATGGCTGGGCTGCCGAAGCGAGATTGGGGTGACCCTGTGTGCTCCTGAGGCAGCAGGGTCTTTTTGTGCTCCCGCCACTCGGACTCCACTAGGACCGAGCCATGCCGAAATTGGTGGTCAAGGGAGGAGAACATCGGGGGGTGACCTTTCCGCTGGGGGGGGCCGCTGCGGTCGTCCTGGGCCGTGATCCCCAACTGCCTTGTTGTGTTCCCGACCCCCTGGTGAGCCGGCGGCATGCCGAAATTGCCCTCCGCAACGGCAAGTTCCTCCTCTGCGACCTGGATTCCAAAAACGGGACCTATGTGAACGGCGATCGCATCAGCACTCATGAACTGAGCTTTGGAGACCAAATTCGTGTCGGCAGCACGGAGTTGCTTTTTATTCGAGTCCATGAAGAGGATGCTTTGGCTAAGGTGCGCGTCCCGGTTTCTTTTACGCCGTGTGTGTTTGAAGACCAAGTTGAAGTTCTGGCTTCGGAGGCGCTTTTTCAAAGCCCGGAGTCCGCGGAGAATTACTCCTCCGCCCTGGTCAAGTTCCACCGGAATGTCCTTTCATTGGAGGACCCTGCGCGCTTGAGATACGAAATTCTCGATGCAGCAGTGGAAATCTTGGGTTGTGCCAAAGGTTATCTCTTGGTTTGGAATCAAGGTGAGGAGGAGTTCTTGTGTGTCGCGGGCAGGGGTTTGGAGCCTGAAGGCGGGCCTTTACAACTTTTGCTGCCCGGAGGGGAATCGCAGGCCCTGCTCAAAGGGAATGAGGCCCTGCTCAAAGGGAATGAGGCCCTGTTGACTTGCAGAGGAAATTCTCAAGGCACTCCGGATTCCCTGACGGCTCTATGGGCTCCGATGACTCACGGGAATCGCTCAGCTGCCTATCTTTACTTGGAACGCGGAGGCAATGGGGCCGGGTTTTCGGAAACGGAGCTCAGGCTTTTTGCGCGATTGGCAGAGCAGTCTGCCGTGAGCCTGTCCAAATCTCATCTCTTCAGCCGTCTGACTTTGCTGGACCGGGAATTCCAGCATCGCTGGGAACAGGTGTTGGAGACGGAAAAGTTCGCTGCTTTGCGGCGGCTGGCCGACAATGTGGGCCATGAAATCAACAATCCACTCAGCAGCATTATTTGTGCTGCGCAAATGCTCCTCCGGGAACTTTCCGAGACAGAAGCAGGGCCCCGGACCCAGGAGGAAGTGCGCGGTCTGGCCAAGATGATTGAATCCGAAGCCAAGCAGTGTTCGGGTATTGCCACCAAGCTCCTGAAGTTTTCCCGCCAAGGCCTGGGTTCAACGGCCTTGGTGGACCTCAACAAGGTGCTGAAGGCCTGTGTGGAAAAGATCCAGGGGCCGCTCGAGGCCAGGAAGGGTTCGGTCGAACTCCGTCTGCAAGAGGATCTGGACCGGATTGAGGGAGATGCCCAGGGGTTGGCGGAAGCCTTTGGACACCTTCTGGATAACGCGGTTGAGGCTATTCCTATCGGAGGCTCGGTAAAGGTGATTTCCCGAAATGTTCCGGAAGGGGGCGTGGAGGTCTTTGTGGAAGACTCGGGCCCGGGAATCCCGGAGAGCCAGATCCAGCGACTGTTTGAGCCGCTTTTCACCACCAAGGATAAGGGATTCAGGACAGGATTGGGCTTGTCAAGTTGCCGGTATCTTATCGAGTCGCATGCGGGGTGTGTTGAGGTAGCCAATGGGGAGAGTGGTGGCGCTCGCTTTAGAATCTGGTTGCCCAGAGGCTAGCCCGGATATTGCATGAGAGTTCGAGCAAAAGGGACGCAAAGGACCGGCAATGCAAGACGTGCGACCGAGGACTCCGCAGGCGTATCCGGTGTGATACGGTGAGGACGGCCGAGGGAGCACAACGCAGCAGTACCGGTCGTTTCCGGTGTCTTTTGCCGGAGACTCGTGCAATATCCGGGCTAGGAAGAAGGTATTCATGAAGTACGCGATCATGAGCGACATCCATAGCAATCTTGAGGCCTTAAAGGCGACGCTCAAGGATGTCCAGAGTTTCAAACCGGACAAGATCCTCTGCCTGGGGGATGTGGTGGGCTACGGAGCACAGCCCGCTGAAGCCCTTGAGCTCACGCGAAAAGCGGTGGAGGACTCTGGGGGCGTGTGTCTGGCCGGCAATCATGATCATGCAGTTGTTGAGATGACAGATGTGACATATTTCAATGCTTATGCAGTTGCTGCGGTGGATTACGCGCGCGCGCATCTGGGCCAAGAGGCCTTGAAATATTTGGCTGCCTTGCCATTGGTTAAGGAAATGGGGGACTTCGTTTTGGCCCATGCATCTCTGGAGATTCCCGAGCGTTGGGATTACATTATGAATACCTCCAGCGCCCAGCCCAGCTTGAGAAAATTGAAATCGTCGATGCTGTTTATCGGGCACACCCACTTGCCGGGCGTGTGCCGCGAAGAAAAAAAGTGGGAGTCTGTTTCCGAAGGGCGCGTGGAACTGATTCCCGGCGAAAAGATTGTCGTGAATGTGGGGAGCGTAGGCCAGCCGCGGGATGGGAGGCATGAAGCCTGCTGGGTTCTCTTTGACGACAAAATAGGGGAGTTGTATTTCCGGCGGGTAAACTACAATGTTCAGAAGACACAGGAAAAAATTCTTAAGGCAGGATTACCTGATGTATTGGCCAAGCGTTTGAGCTTGGGTCGCTAAGGAGTGAGTGTGGACGAGAATTCAGATCCGCAGAAAGAACCGCAGGATCGCAAGGATCCAGGAGACCGTTATTCCATTTTGGAGAGCATCTCTGAGGGAGGGATGGGCATTGTGTATCGCGCCCGGGACAATCGCCTGGACCGCGTCATTGCTCTAAAGCGTTTGCGTCCGGCCTTTGCCTCCAATCCCGCGGCCTTGGAAGTCATGTTGCGCGAGGCCAAGTCCATTGCGAGCCTGCAGCATCCGGGTATTGTGCAGGTCTTTGACGTGGATACGGATGACGACGGGTGTTATATCGCCATGGAGTACGTGCGGGGGGGGACCCTCAAACAGAAGATCACACAGCAAGGCGGTTTGGATCCTGAAGAGGTTCTCTCGCATGCCCACGATATTTGCCGGGCCCTGGACTACGCTCACCGGCGCGGCATTGTGCATTTGGATATCAAACCCAGCAATATTCTGATGGATCCCTCCGGGATGCCCAAACTTGTGGACTTTGGATTGGCGCGCTTTGCCTTTGCGGGCAAGGATGCCGGCGGTTTTGGCGGGACCTCCTCCGGGACTTTGGATTACATGTCACCGGAGCAGAGGCGGGGAGATGAACAAGTCGATTTTCGCAGTGATATCTATTCCTTTGGGGCCACACTCTATGAAGCCCTCACAGGTGAAAGCCCGCGTATTATCCGGCCGGAGCAAATCCAGGGTAAGCTTCGCGGAGTGATTCTGAAGTGTCTTGAAGAGAATGCAGATCACCGGTATCAGGACGTGGCGACTCTCATGGAGGAAATCAGACGTCTGTCTGCAGTTCCCGGACAGAGTATTAGCGCCCCCGGGCCGATGGTTTCAGTGAACTACGTGCCGCAGAGTGCGGGACAGCCGGTTGAAAACTCTCCGGCCCAGGATCCTGCTAAAGAGGCGGCTCAGTGTTTGGAAGCGGCTGTGCGTTTTTACCGGCAGGGGCGTTTGCATGATGCACAGAGACAGGTGCGCTTGTCTCTCAAATTGCACCCTGGTGAAACAGAGGCCAAAGCTTTGCTGGCGCGCTTGGAGGAAGAGATTAAAGAGGCCACCACTGCCGCGCGCCGTTCGGGGCAGAGTGAGTTTGAGCCGAGCAAAGAGGCAGAGCCGGATCAGAATGTATTTACTGCGCCTCCCTTACCCAAGGAATTGGTGCCGGAGGCGAACCAAGAGTTTCCTCCGGGTCCGTTGCCTGCCACGCCTCCGAAGGGGCCTATAAAAAAGGGCCGTCGAAGAGGTTTGCCTCCTGAATACGGAGGCAAGAAGAAGAGCGGCCTGGGCAAGAAACTGATATTGATTTTTGCGGCTTTGGCTGTCTTGTGGGTATTCCGGGCCCCCATTCTGGCAAATGTGCCCGGGTTGGAAGGGAGCGGCCGTCGCCCGTCCGGGATTTTGCGGGAAGAGCCTGCTTTACCCAAGGTGGATGCGGTGGTCTGGAAGAACGGACAACCCATGGCCCTCATTGACGGGCGTCAGGTCCAGCAAGGTGAGGTGATCAACGGGTATTTGGTCACCCGCATCGAAGGAAAGATCGTGGTGTTGCAAAGAGGGGAAACCCTCCACCAAGTGGAGTCCCCCGTGAGTTTAAAGGAGTAAAAAAGACACTCTAAACTGCTGTGCCGATTGACTGTTGAACAAAGTGTGATATATTTGAAATGAAAAATTGGTAAGTTAGACAATCGATAAAGGCAAACCAGCCGTAAGGTTGGGACGCAAAGCCACAAATCCGCCGCATGTAAGGACGGATGGTTGGGCTACCGAAAGGTCGGAGAACCCATGCGTTGCCGTTATCGGTGCCATGGGTTTTTTGTTTGAACACCGAAGGGAAGGTCTCTATGAGTGAGGTCACGCGGCAAGACGATCATTCCAACAAGCTGGCGCACCGTGTGATTGCCTTGCTGGACCGAGAGCAGGTGGACTTCCTGGATGAGATCGGGAAGGATGCCCTCTTCTCCACGGGTACCAAGCTGTCCCGAACCAAAATCATAGCGGCCATGGTCAATGCGATGAGACGTATGGGTGTGAATGGCCATGGTGTGCGTTCGGTTCGCGAGTTGGAGTTGAGAATTTCAGAGGAAATTGCTCGGGAAGGTTCGGCAGGCGATGAAGGCGGCGCAAAGTAAGGTTTGCAGTGAGGAAGACCATGCCATTGGATAAAGCCAAACTTCAACTGATGTTTCAAAATGAGGCTATGAATCGCCTCGAAACTCTTAAGCGGGACTGGGCTCTTTTGGCCGAAGACTTTGGAAATACCGAAGCCCTTGAGAGTGCCTTGGGTGAGCTTCACACGCTTAAGGGTACGGCCTTGATGCTGGAGGCCAAGGAAATTGCCGACAAGTGCGAATCTCTGGAACTGGAACTCAAACCAGTCGCCAAAGATGGTCCCGGAGACGTTGACGCCCTTCTGGAGAAGGCGCGCGCGTCCACCATTGAGATTGAACAGTTGGTCCACGCATTGAATTTGGGATGAAACGACAGGAATAAGTGATGAAGAAGGTATTGATCGTAGATGACAGTGAGCTGATAGTAACTCTGCTGCGAACCCTGTTCGAAGACGAAGGGTACGATGTCGAGGTTGCCTACGACGGAGACGAGGGGCTCAAGAAAGCAGGCGAGGTCTCACCAGATCTCATTCTCCTGGATATGCTTCTTCCCAGGATGAGAGGGGATGAAGTTTGCCGCCATCTGAAACAGGGCGAAGTGACCAAGATTATTCCTGTAATCGTATTCACTACGGTGGACAATCGAGACCTTGCAGAGAAGATGCTACGAATCGGTGCTGTTGATTATTTTGTGAAGCCGTTTGATATGAGCAGCCTAATCCATCGTGTTGAAGAAGTCCTCAGCAATGGGTCTCAGGGCAGCTAGTTTGGAACTCATCCATGAGTGGTCAAACCTCAACTATCCTAATTGCCAGCCCTAAGGTCGGCCAGTCCACCCTTCTTTCCAGGACATTGCTTCGCGAACACTACAAAATCATCGAGAGTGCGGATGGGTTTGAGACCTTGCAGAAAATGCGGTGCCAGCCTGTGGACCTGGCAGTGGTTCCGGAAGCCATGCCCCGGTTATCGGGGTCTCAGATTGTGTCCCGGGTGCTGGAGGAATGCCCGGATACAGTGTGCTTGTTCTTGACACAAAATACACAGGGCGCCCAAGTGGAAAAGATGTTGCAGACCCGGCGCTGTTGGGTCATGGGAATACCCGAGTCTTTCCAGGATCTTTACCCTGTGATCCGCGAGACCTTGCATCAGCGGGACTTGGTGATGGAGAATTCCAACCTTCAGCAGATGGTGCGTGATTTGCACTGGAAGGTGGAGGAGCTCCAGGATCTAAAACAGAATGCGGAAGAGCGGGTGGTGCTTGCACAGGAGGCCCGGCAAGCCATGGACGCGAGGAAGTTGGCTTGGGGGCATTTGTTGGGCAAGGGCGCAAAAGTTGTGGCTTCTGAGATAGAGAAGGTGCAGAAATCTTTGGGGCACAAGCAGGACCAAATCGCTCTCTACCACAGCGCCCGCTCCCAGCTGGAGACCTTGAGTGTGCTCAGCGCGGGCATGGAGGGCAATTTGCGGGGGCGTCCCGAGCCGGTGGATTTGCAGCGCTTGGTTCAAAAGCTAATCAAGGAGCGGCAGCAGATGGTTTCTAAAAAGTCCCTGGAACTTGAGGTGTGCATTCCGCCGGATCTGCCGACAGTGCAGGGGGATGCGCGGTTGATTGCCTGCGCACTGCGCAATCTCCTGAGTTTTGTTACGCACGCGGAAGAGGAGCCTGTCCCGGCGAACGAGGCCTATTTCACAGACCACAAGACATTGCCTTTGTTGCCTTTACCCAGACTGGAACTCGCGTATTCCTTTTCATCGATTTTTTTGGCTTTTGACCACCTCCAGTTTCCCGGGGGGCTGAGCCAGGATGCGGAGGGGCTTTTCTGGCAGGATTGCCCGGATGAGCAGGCCGCGGCCTTATGCGGTGCCCAGGAAAAGCGCTACGGTGTGGCATTAACCACAGCCCGCTTGATTTTTGAGGCGCACGGGGGTTCCGCCTGGGTGGAATGGGGTTCCCAGGGGCTCCCACGCGTCTGTGCCACCCTTCCTTTAGAGGCCTAAAAGCAGGGACAGGTCTCAATTACCACTTACTGCCAAATAAGTTAGGAAAGGTCCGTCCCCGGTTCCGGATTGCTCGCTTGATCCGTTCAGGTCCCAATGCTAAGCTGTACGTTCATTTGGCAACAGCACCCCAAGCTGTTTTTTGAGTACAAGTTAGCAATAGGAGAGACGTCCATGGGACAACAGCACCGAAAAGTAGTCAAGCGGCAGCGTCGCAATCGCCGTGACAAAAGGGTAAAGGCCCGCCGCCGTGAACTTGCTAAGCAGTACAGTTAAGGAATCAGCCATTCAAGCCGGGGACACGGTTCTCGTCCGCACGGACGACGACTCGACCTATTTGTTTCAGGTCATTCCCGGCAGGAAGCTGAGTACTCACCGCGGAATATTGCCGCACGAAGAGCTTGTGGGCCTGGAATACGGCGCGCAGGTCTCAACCAATGTGGCCTCCATGCTGATTCTGCATCCCAGCGTGGAAGAAGCCATGATGAAGGTTAAGCGCCGCACCAATATCGTGTACCCCAAAGAAGCCGCGTATATTTGCATGAAGAATAATTTGCGGCCCGGGAAGCGGGTTTTGGAAATTGGGGTGGGTTCCGGGGCTCTGAACTTGGCTTTGGTCAATGCCGTTTGCCCTGGCGGCAGGGTCTACGCGTGTGATGTGCGCGAGGACTTCCTCGAGCTTGCGCAGGAGAATTTTGAGCGCAGCGGCATTGAAGGGGATGTGCAATGGGTGTTGCGTGAGCGCGAGGCCGACTATGAGATGGATCCTGTGGATGCTGTAGTGCTCGATATCCCCACACCCTGGGAAGAAGTGGAGCGGCTCAAGCGTGTGCTCAAGCCCGGTGCCCGCCTGGCAAGCCTCAACCCGACTGTGAATCAAATGGAACAAATGGCCGAGACCTTGCGCGCCGCAGGCTATGTGATGGTCGAGGGCATGGAGCTCTTGCTGCGCCCTTGGTTGCCTCGCTATGGAAAGTCCCGCCCTGTGCAGCACATGTCTGCGCACACAGAATTTCTTCTCTTTGCGGTATATGCGGGTAATATTGAGTAAATCTGTATGTCATCTCCGCGCAGGCGGGGATCCACTTGCCAAACTGATCAGCTATCCAACTGGATTCCCGCTTTCGCGGGAATGACATTTCGCCCGCTCAACCGTCTTGCAATAAGAACACACTTCAATTGAAGTCGGCATCCCGCAACGCGCGCAGGGCCTTAGCTCCGGCTGCGTCTGCTCCGCCTGAAAAAGTCCCTGATTTTGAAGATACCGGTCAAAAAAACGCCGCTTCATTCCAGGCGACTGGTGCTCCATCTGATTGAGGATCTCTTTGTAGCGCAGGCTGGTGGCAGTCACGGAATGGGGACAGTCCTGCTGCAGGTAATCGATGCCCGAAAGCAGCGCGTACATGGCCACTTGTTTTTCCGTGAAGTAACAAAAGGGTTTAATCTTTTTGCGCAGGCCCACGGCATTCTCAGCCAGCACAGGGCTTTGCTTTCCTAAATACCCGATATCCCAGTTGATCATATTGCCGAAGAGTGAGGCGGTTTCGTCATCCAGGTTATGACCCGTGGCCAGTACATCCACCCCCTCGTCCATGGCTGCGCGATTCATGAGGTGGCGCTTGGAAAGCCCGCATACGGAACAAGTCTTGCGGTAGGTACTCTTGGAGATTTCGGGGATACCGGCCCCCATCTCCTCCTCGACTCGCGCAATCACCAGCTTCTGTCCGATTTTTTCGGCAAAGCTTTGTGCCTTGAGTTGGGAATTGGAGGAATAGCCTTGATCGGGGATGCCGAGCTCGATATAGAAGCCCACGGTTTCATAGCCGAGCCCGGCCAATAAATGCCACAGCGCGAGGCTGTCTTTGCCGCCTGAAACTGCGACCATGACTTTCTCGTGCGTTTGGATCATCTCAAACTTGTCGATGGCGCGGCGCGTGTAGGTTTCAAACCATTGGATATAGTGGGATTTACAAAGGCTAAGCCGGTGGGCGGGCATCTTGATGACCGCTTTTTCCCCGCACTGGTGGCATTTCAATGGGAACCCCCGGAAATGGGCCGGATCACCTGCACTTCGTCGCCTGCGAGCAGGACATCGTCCTCTGTGGCGATTTCGCCGTTTCGAATGACAATGGCGGCTTCAGGCAGCAGGCCCAGGAGCTCAATGAGGCGCAGCACCGAGACCCGGCTGCGTTCGATTTGTCGGATTTTACCATCGTATTTGATTTCGATCATACGGAATAGTATAGCAGACCCAGGGACAGGTCTCTCCATCCTGTTGCAGTATTTGTACTTGTGAAGGGGTCGTCCCCCAGTGAACCTAAACCGATCGGAGAGAAGAAGGGGACGGCCCTCACGTAAGTCCCTGTCGTGAAATGAATAGGCGAGACCTGTCCCCAGAGGTAAACTAGGGGTATGCGTATTGCAATCCTTATCCTTGTGATGCTTGGATCCTGTACGTCGGTTCTGGCCCTGGACTCGTCCAAACTGGCTCAAACCGGTGTGGAAACCTTGAATTCCGAGGCGGAGTTTGCTCCGGGCGAAATCCTCCTGCGCTTCACTGAGGAGGCGACCCAGCCCCAGATCGAGGAGATTCTGAGAAGTCAGGGCTTGGAGGTTCTTAAGACGCTTCTGGGCGGGCAGATCTACCACGTGCGTACAAGCAATGCCGGGGCGGGTGTGCGCCAGGTGCTCCGGAGCCTCCAAGAGCACCCTCTCATCCGCTACGCGGAGCTCAATCGGATAATGCGTATCCCTGAGCCGGCGGGGGAAGAATTGTCATCCCCGTGGAAACGGGGATCTACTCGTCAGACTGATCAGCTGTCCAACTAGATGCCCGCCTGCGCGGGAATGACAAGGTCGTGAAGCCCTACTCCACCCGCAACAAAGTCGCCTTCAAGTAATGACTTTCCGGAAAAGTCAGAGAGATCGGATGGTCCGAGGCTTGGGTGCGGCTTTCCACCAGGTGTACGGTGCGGCCCGCGTCCGCCGCAGCCTCGCGCAGGCAATCCTTCCACATATCTTCCCGCATATTGTAGGAACAGGAGCAGGTGAAGAGCAGCCCGCCCGGCTTGACCAGCTTCATGCCGCGCAGGTTGATTTCTTTGTAGGCGCGCGTGGCAGCCTTCACATCCTCGCGTTTTTTGGCAAAGGCCGGGGGGTCCAGAATCACCAGATCAAAGCTCCGGGACTGAGCCTTGGCTTCGTTCTTGAGCCAGTCAAACACATTGGCGCGAAGGGATTTCACATTGGGCATCTGATTGAGGGCCGCGGATTCCGTGAGCAGCTCCAGGGCCTCGGCCGAGCTATCCAGAGCCAAAACCTCCTCAGCTCCGGCCGCACAGTGCAGGGCAAAGCCGCCCTGATAGCAAAACGCATCCAGAACCCGGCCTTTGGCCAGGGCCCCGAGCCGGCGCTGGTTCTCCCTCTGGTCTAGGTAGGTGCCGGTCTTCTGGCCTTGCCAGGGGTCTACCCAGAGCTTCAGGTCTCCGTCCTGCAGGGGCAGGGGGAGCTCCGGTTCACCGAAGGCGACTTCCTTGGTCGCTCCCATGCCCTCCAAGACGCGCATGGGGCTATCGTTTCGCAAGAGAATAGCCTGGGGTTCCACGAGCTCCTGCAAAATCCCCAAGATCGTCTCTTGAAGGCGCTCCATGCCCGCGCTGAGCATCTGCACGGAAAGCACGGGTCCGTAGCGGTCCACGATCAGCCCGGGCAGCCCATCGGACTCGGAAAAGACCAAACGGCACAGGTCGCCTTCCTCTCTATATAAGGGACGCCTGGACAGGGCGGCCTCGAGCCGGGTCCGCCAGAATCCCTCATCGATATTTTCGTCCTCAAAACTCAGGAAACGCAGCGCGATCTTAGAAATTGGGTTAAAGAAGGCACAGCCGGCCAGACGGTCCTTGGAGTCCTGAACGGAGACAACGGCCCCGGATTCGGGCACGGATCCGCTAAGCTGGATTTCGTCTTTCCAGACCCAGGGGTGGCGGGTGCGTAAACGGTGGGTCGCTTTGGAGTTGATTTTGATCTTAGGAGTATTTTTTAGCATGGCTTTCTTTCGTTAGGTGTGCAGGCGAGCAACTATCCTAACACACTTCGGAAAGTGGCATTGACAAGGTATAGGTGTGGGTTTAGGATGAGGCCCAGGCAGAAAACAAAGACGAGTTCACACACATTTGATGAAGGGATTGACTGTGACCAATAAGCGCAAAACTTGTAAGCACAACTTTGGTGGAAAGAAAGTTGAAGTTCAGCGCGTTCCCCTCAAGCTGCCCGGTCATTGTATCTCCTGCCGGGATGTTTTCTTTTCCGATAAGGCGGCACAGTTCACTCTGCCCAGCGGTGAGATTGTCCAGGTTTGCCAGAAGTGCCAAGAGGAATTGACCTGCGGGCATTGCAACAAGAGTTTGAAACTGCACCTGGCCTGGGTGGGAGAGTGTTTTAAGTGCGGCGAAGTGCAATTTTTCTGTCGTAACTGCAGCAAAGATCTCCAGAGTCTACCCAGCTACCATCAGAATCAGGCAATCGACAAGTTGAAGAAGGTCCTCCAGAAGGTGCTCGGTCAACTGGATCAGAACCAACAGCTTGACTCCCACGTTTTGCCGGAAGGCGAAAAGATCAAGGGGGGGAAGACCGCCACGGAAAATACAGTATTTTTCCTCAACATCTTTTTCGGGCCGTATGGCTGGGATGATGAAGAGGATGATGAATGGGACTCACACAACCACGACTAGGGCCCCGACGACCGTTTCAATCATGCCCGTTGGGCAGGTAGTGCAAAGGCTGCCTGCCCATCTTTTTTTGAGGAAACCAATCTATGCAAAACACTCAGACTGTGGAACCCGCCGAGGAACTCAACGTTCGATGTGAACACTATCGCGCCTGCGGTGGATGCAGTCACCAGCACATCCCCTATGAGGACCAGGTGAGGGAGAAAGCACAGAAGTTGACCGAGATTTTGGCTGAGGCCGGTGTCGACGTTAAAGTGACTCCGGATCTTGTCAAAACTTCAGAGGATCCCTGGCGCTATCGCAATAAAATGGAATTTACTTTCGGCCGATCCAAAGAAGGCGAAATGGTTTTGGGGATGCATCGCAAGGGATCCTACTGGAAGATTGTGCATATTGAAGATTGCTGGTTGGTCCCCGAGCGCGTCAACACCCTGCTCAAGGCGGTGGAGGCCGAAGCAAATGAGAGCGGTTTTCCCGCTTACAATCCCAAGAGTCATCACGGATTCTGGCGCTATTTGATCCTGCGCCACAGCGCGCACTACGACACGGTGGTCGCCTGCGTGATCACCGAGTACGGAGACCAAGCGCACACGGATTTTGTGGAGGCCATGGCGAAGCGCCTTCAGGATAAATTTGATTGGATCCGGGGCTTTTGGTGGGGAGTCAGCGGCAAGGTTGCCGATGTGGCAATTCCGGACCACCTGCAACACCTGGGCGGCCCCAGGGATTTGGTGGAAAAGATCGGGCCTTTTGAACTGCGACTCCATCCGACGAATTTTATCCAGCCCAATATCCGCCTGGCTGAGGTCATGTACGAGGATATCAAGGAATTTGCCGCCTTGACCGGGGGGGAGACAGTCTATGATTTGTACTGCGGTTTTGGCATTATCGCCATGTATTTGGCTCAGAATGCCGCGCGTGTGTACGGTTTAGAGATCGACCCCTTTAATGTGGATTTGGGGCGCCAGAATCTGGAGCGTCTGGGCATGGAGCACGTGCGGTTGCAGTGTGGTAAGGTGGAAGACTGGTTGAAATCCGGGGTGCCTTGGGACGGGCTTGGGGAGCCCGATTTGCTGGTCCTGGATCCTCCGCGCGCGGGGATGCACAAGTCGGTGATCAAGTTTCTTAAACGCCATCCGCCCAAGCGCATGATTTATGTGTCCTGCAATCCCACGAGCCTGGCCCGGGACCTAGGGGCGCTCCTGGGACCGGAAGTGGGTTACCGGATGTGCGGTATCCAGGCTTACGACATGTTCCCCCATACGCGCCACGTGGAGACGGTGGTGTTGTTGGAGAGATAGTATGAGATTTCCCTTTAGAGTGGGCTTGTGTTTGGGTGGAGGCGGGGCCCGCGGTTTGGCCCATATTGGGGTCCTGAAGGTGCTGGAAAAAGAAGGGATTCCCATTGACCTCATTGCCGGCACCAGCATGGGGGCGATCATCGGCGGCGCCTTTGCGCTGCATCGGAATACGGAGCGATTGGAAGAGGTGGCCTTGGTCTTGGCCGAGCGCAAGGAGCTCTTTCACATTGAATCCATCTCCACAACCCACGACGCATTTGAAGAGAGCTCTGCCAAGAACAAGCTCCGGCGAATTGCGGACGTGGCCCGAACGCTCTATTTCTATAATCGCCAGGCAGCGCGCTCGCATATTATGGACTCCACCGGAATCGAGGCGATTATCCGCGAATTGGTCGGGGACTACGAATTCAAGGACACCCAGATTCCTTTTTGCGCGGTTTCCGTGGACTTAATGACAGGCGAAGAAGTGTTGCTGAGTGAGGGCGAGCTGGCCCGCGCGCTTTTGGCCAGCGCTTCGATCCCCGGTATTTTGCCTCCGGTGAGTTACGGGAGGCGGCTGCTGATTGACGGAGGTATTCGTGGGGCCGTGCCCTCGGATGTTATGAAAAAGCTCCACGCTGATCTGACGATCGGCGTCAACACGGAACGCTGGGTGGAGCGCCGCAGCTTTAAGCACGGTATAGATATTGTGTTGCAGGCGGACAGCATCAAGACCTGCGAGCTCAACCGGGTTAAGCTCGAGGCCTGCGATATCCCGATTCAGCCCAAGTTGCGGCATGTGTCTTGGGCTCATTTCTCCAAGGCAGAGGAATGCATCCGCCGCGGCGAAGAAGCCACTCAAGTGGTGTTACCCTGGCTCAAGAAGCTGGTGGCCCAACGCCGCCGCAAAGTTTTGTTCAAGAGATTGATTACCCTTAGGTTCTAGCGATGACAATCAAAAACGAATCCAATATTCCGTCCCCCGAAGAAATCCAGCGGCAACTGTCCGAATTCTTCAATCAGCAGTTCAGGCAGGACAAGAGGCAGCCGCCGCAGGAGCCGGACTCCGAAAAGGTTCAGGAAGGCGGGGGCAAGCCCGCTGAAGAAAAGAAGAGTCTCAGACTGAATCTCAAACCCAAAGAGGTCAAGGCGCATTTGGACCGCTTTGTGGTCCACCAGGAGGAGGCCAAGCGCATCCTGGCCATCGGAGTTTGCGATCACTACAACCACGTGGCTGATTGTGCGGACGGCAATGCCGAAAAGGGGGAGTATGCCAAGCAAAATATCCTGCTCCTGGGCCCGACCGGCGTGGGAAAGACCTATTTGATCCGGTGCCTGGCCGAGCTTATCGGTGTTCCTTTGGTCAAGGCCGATGCCACGAAATTCAGCGAGACGGGTTATGTCGGAGGGGACGTGGAGGACCTGGTGCGTGAGCTCGTGCAAAAGGCGGATGGGGACGTGGAGCGTGCCCGCTACGGTATGATCTACCTGGATGAAGTGGATAAGATTGCCTCCTCCTCCAACGTGCTGGGTAAGGACGTCAGCGGCGCGGGCGTGCAGCGCAATCTCCTGAAGCTCATGGAAGACACGGAAGTGCCTTTACGCAATCCCATGGATGTGGCCGGCCAGATGCAAGCGCTCATGGATCTGCAAAAGGGGGGCAAGAAGGGCAAGACCCTCAGTACCAAGCATATTCTGTTTATTGTAAGCGGCGCTTTTGACGGCTTGCGCGAGATCGTGAACAAACGGCTCAACCGCCGCCAGATCGGTTTTACACAGGACTTCGGGGAGGACGAAACCGCCTTGCTGAGAAAGGCCTCTACCGCAGATCTCATTGAATTCGGGTTTGAATCGGAGTTTGTCGGGCGTCTTCCCGTGCGCGTGGCCTGCGAGCCTTTGGGTCAGGAGGAACTCTATCAGATTTTGAAAAACTCCGAAGGTTCGATTGTCCATCAGCACAAGGCCTCGTTTAAGGCTTACGGGATTGATATGAAAATGACGGACGGAGCTCTTCGAAAGCTGGCAGAACGCGCGGCGGAAGAGGGCACCGGAGCCCGCGGACTGGTCACGGTTTGCGAGCAGCTCTTCCGCAATTTCAAGTACGAACTCCCTTCCTCCAAGATCAAGCGCTTTGTGGTTGACGAATTGATTGTGGAGGAACCGGATTTGAATCTGGCCCGTTGGTTGGAGGATCCTTCTGCTGCAGAGATGCCCTACCGCCAGGCGGCAGTGGCCGAATTCGTGAACCAGTTTCATAAGCGCGTTGGAGTTTGGCTGGATTTTGACGCTCATGCGCTTACGCATTTGGCCGAGCGTTCGCTGGCGGAGCAGAAGGAGATTGCGGACCTCTGCGGGGAGATCTTTGCCGACTACCATTATGGCCTCAAGCTGATTGCTAAAGAAGGTGTTGAAGTCCGGTTCCCTGTGACCGAAGAAGTTCTGAACGATCCTGCGGGCACCTTGGATACTTGGATTCGCGAGACTTACGCGAGGTAGGAATATGGCACTCGATTCCTGGCAGACACACGGTCTGACAGCTCTCCTGGGCTACTCTGCTTTTTTAACAGCCGCTCTTCTGGCTTTCACCTATCTTTGGGTGGTCTTTCGCCTCAAGCGAAAGGATCCGGACATCTTTCAAAATCGGACTCCTGCATTGGAGACCCTGGACCGCGTGCACTCCGGGGCGTTGCTCCTGGGTTGGATCTTGCTGACCTTGGGTTTGGCGCAGGGCTTGTTGCTCGCCTCCAAGAATTGGGAAACCTGGGCCTGGGGGGATCCCAAGACTGTGGCTGCTTTGGCAACCTGGGCTGTATACGCTGGGGCTTTGGTAGAGCGGTTTTTGCTCGGGGGCCGGCGCGGCCGGGTGGCGCTGATGTCCTTGGTGGGATTTGCTTGCTTGCTGTTTACCTTTGTCGGCGTGAACTATTGGCTGCCGGGCCGGCATACTTTTTTCTAATCCATGCACATTACTTGTATTGGTTTGAACCACAAGACAGCCCCTGTCGCAGCGCGCGAAAAGCTTGCTTTTACGCAAAAGCAGCAGCCGGAATTCTTGCGTCAATTGCGTTCCCAAGGTTTGGCTGAGGAAGGTGTGGTTCTGTCCACCTGCAATCGTGTGGAGCTTTACACGCTGAGCGATCCCAGTTCATCTGAAGAGATTCGAAGCCGTCTTTTGAGTTTCCACGAATTGAGACTCGAGGATTTGGGGGACTGTCTTTACGAACACACCCAGGCGGGGAGTGTGGAACATCTTTTTGGCGTGGCCAGTGGTTTGGACAGTATGATCGTGGGCGAGACCGAGATTCTGGGCCAAGTGAAGAGCGCTTATGAGGCTGCCCTGGATTCCGGTACCACGGGCAAGGTCCTGAACCAGCTTTTTCAGCGCGCCCTGAACACAGCCAAGGAAGTGCGCACGCGAACGGGTATCGGAGAGGGGACGGTGTCGGTGGGCGGCGCGGCTGTCCATTTGGCAGAAAAGATATTTACCCAACTTTCCGGCAAGCGGGTGGTTGTGGTGGGGGCCGGGGCCATGGGGCAGGCGGTTCTGCAAAGCCTGGTGGGCCGTGGGGTCCGGGCTGTGGTGGTTTCCAACCGGCGATTGGATCGCGCGCGCGATTTGGCGCAAGCCCACGGGGCCACTGCTGTGCAGTTGGATGCTGATTTGGATTATTTGTTGGACCCGGATATTGCGATTTGCTCGACAGCTTGTCCGGTTCCCGTTATTCATGAGAACG
>JAFGIU010000126.1 GCA_016929445.1 Candidatus Omnitrophota bacterium | reverse complement strand
ATAGACTTCCATAAACCCGGGAATATTGACCGCAAACCCTATAGAAAAACAAATGATTTACCTAGAACTTAGCGTGGTTGGAGATGTTGGAGGTAGGTGCTGAGATTAGATCCATGAGTAATTCCCAGCTTCTTTCTGATTGAATTTCTGTACCCCTCCACCGTGGGGACGGAGATAACCAGCAAACGAGCGATATCCTTGCTCGTGAACCCTCCCCGAAGCAAATTGCAAATCTCGATTTCTCTCGGGGTAAGCCGCAATATTTGCTCAGAAATCAAGCGTCCGAAGGGCTCAGTCACATGTTTCAAATTATCTTCTAAAAGAACCAAGTATTCTTTTTCAATGGATGTGCTCCTATCCTTGAGTTTTCTTAAAATCGGGAATACCAGTCGATCTATGTTCTGGAGTATTACTTTTTCCAACTCTTCTTTTTCTTCTTTTACCAAAGAGAGCAACTCTCTGAGTGCCACGTTCTTGTCCCCTAAGGCCAATTCCGACTCCTTGCGCGCGCTTATGTCCCGGGCAAGTCCAAACATCCCAACGGGATTTCCCTCAGTATCCCGGACTAGGTAGACAAGCATTTCGACAGCTAATACTGTTCCATTCTTTCTCACGTGTTCCTTTTCGAAGAGTCCCGATTGCCCATTAGAAAGAATTTGTTCTTTCAATAACTCCATCTCCCCCGCATGCCATCTTTCGGGGGTAACCCCGCAAATTGTCACTTGGCGCAATTCCTCAAGGGAGTAACCCAGCATTTCCTTATAGGCATTATTACAGTCTCTGATACTCCAATCCATATCCATAAAGACAATCCCATCCATGCAATTCTCGTAGAGCTGCAGGTACTTCAATTCAACATCACTCAAAGCCTTCACAATCGACTTCTCCGATGTAATATCAAATGTCACACTAATTACACCAATGAACGATTCCCCGGAATCATAAAGCGGCTGGGTGTGCCCCAAATAGCTCTTTTCGAACAATTCGTATTCATAGGTAACCGAAACACCTTTAAGCGCCCTCCGGTGAAACTCGATTATCGGATGTTTATCATCAATATTCAGCAATTCCGTCAATCCGAGTCCAATAGCCTGATCCGGTTGAATTCCTAGCCCGGCCAATTCACTTCCAGCGCAAAAGGAGACTTTCATCTCCTTGTCGGTAGTCCAGAGAATCCCGGGATGCTGTTGCAATACAAATCGCAGATACCCTTGACTCTCCAGTAATTTGCTTTCGTATGTTTTCCGCTCACCAATATCCACCATAACGCCTCGAAGATAGATTGCGTTTTCTTGGGCATCCTGCACGACAATTGCACAATCCCGAATCCATACTTCCCCGCCCTCTTTGGCAACCATCCTATATTCGCAATCAAAAGCAGCGCCCTTTCTCCGGGACCTCCGCAGTTCTTCCACCACTCTCTCTCTGTCGTCCGGATGAAGATATTCTTGCCACATTTTGGGATCGGAAACAAACTCCTCAGAAGCAATCCCTAAAAGATATTCAATTTGCGGGCTCATGTATATTGTGGTTCTAGTCTCATCAAACGCCGCAATATAAGTAACAGCCGGCAACTGCTCTATGAGATTCTGGTAGCTGCATTCTAAATTTCTTAACTTCCCCTCTTCCTTGCGAATGGCGGTCTCAATGCCCGAACAAAGTGTCCCGCACATTTTTCCGTTTTTGTCTTTCAGCACCATATTTTGCCAGGTTATCTTTTTTTCATATCCATAGGACGTTCGTACGGAATTTTCGATATAACTGCTGGAATCCGGGGTATCTTTTATCCCATCCACGACTCTGTCCAGACTTTTCTTGGTCTCAGAAACATAACTCTCAGATACAAACGTCTGAATCCAGTTCTTGCCAAGAACCTCGTCTTCTTGAAATCCCAGAATTTCACAGCCTCTGCGGTTGATCAGGCTCACCCTTCCGGACAGATCCAACGCCACCATAATCACACCAGCTGCATCAAGACAACTCTTTGCTGCTATGATTTCCGTCTCCAGTCTTTCCTCCAACTTCTTTTGCTTTGATATATCCCGCGCAATTGCAAAGAGATATTCTTCACCAGCCACGGTGAGAAAAACGAACTGTATCTCCACAGAAATCAGCCGCCCTGACTTAGTCTTTTGAATCGATTCAACCCCATCTTTCTTTGTTCGCTTCAGTCTGCGGTAAAGTTGTCCACACTTCTTTTTGGAATAGTCGGGATAAATGTCCGGAACGGACAGGGAGGCAAGCTCTTCGGCGGTGTACTCCAAGGTTTCACACGCCATCTGATTGACATAAACGATGCGGGCATCTTCATCAAAACATATGGCCGCAAAGACCAAGGTATCAACAGCCATCCGGAAAAAGTCAACCTGCAGAGAATTGTCTGATTGTGCCGTGGATAAGCCCACGTCTTTTCCCCCCATTTTTAGGACTTTCTATAAAACCGGAGTGCCCAACAAGTGCGTCCGCCTGCAAATGGGCCACATCGCAAGGACAATAGCAAGAACGTTCAGGCTGGGATGCAAGCTGAGCGGACCCCAGCCAGGCTCTGGTTCTACCAGTACTTCTCGGCGTGGTATTGCCCGGGGCTCTTGCGGGTGTGCTCCGCAAATCCCTCGGCTTGGAGGATCCCCTCCATAGTTTCGATCATTCCCGGATTGCCACAGAGAAAAACATGGGTGTCCTTGGGCGCAGGGTGAAAACCCCATGCCTTTTTTAAGGCTCCGCTGGCCCAGACCTCTTGGACCCGGCCAGTGAGACCGGCCCACGGGGCCGGCTCGTCTTTGGGGCGGGTAATGATGGGGAAGTAGGATAACATGGGAGACATCGTTTCCATGAGCGTCAGCTCGGAGCTGTAACCCAGGTCCCAGGAGTGGCGGGCTCCGTGCACCACCGCGAATTTGCGTTGGGTCTCCCCGATAAGCTGCGAGCGAAGCATGCTCACGTAAGGGGCCAGGCCCGTGCCGGTGGCAATGAGAACAACATTGGATTCGGGGGGGACTTCATCGAGGGTGAAGAAGCCTTTGAACTTCGGCCCCAACCACAGCCTATCTCCAATCTTCAGGTGGAAGAGGCGCGGGGTCAGCCCCCCGGAATGAACCAGGGCCACGTAAAACTCCAAGTACTCCTTGGCCACCGAAGAAGAGGCTACCGAGTAGGCCCGCTGAATCATCTTGTCCGGCTTGGCGAGCGGATCCTCTTCAGGGTCTGAGCCCGCGCAGCGCGGCGCGTTGGCCGGAAGGCCCAACACGGCAAATTGCCCCGGGGTGAATTCAGGCAAGTCCCAGCCGTCGGGGGCAACACGGATCACAATAAGCCCCGGCGCCACTTCGACCTTCTGCGTGATGATCGCATTCAGTTCTTTCACAGCCATGCGCTGAAGTTCTCCCTGCAAATGGGTGGGAACAGGGCCATGTGCTTGTTACGTGTCCCCGTTGAATGCAAGCAATATAACATACAAACCCACGAGAAGGTACCTCCTCATAGATCTTTATAAACGTTCTCTCAGACTATAGAGCAGATCCTCTCTCTCCTCAACAGAAGGCTGAGCGCCTCAATCTCCATCCAAGTATCAGCTGCCGTTTCCGTTAAGCGGGAAAGCCCAAGTACCGGATGAGTCCCATCAGCGCCCCTCCGGCCACAAGCCAGATGGGATTGATCTTCATTCTCGCCAACAGAATAAGCGAAACTGCGGCCACGGCAACGGTCAAAAGATCAATGAATGCCACCCTCGCCAACTGGCAGGTGACGGCAGCCATAAGGCCCATCGAAGCCGCATTGACTCCGTCCAACAACCCGCCCGTCCAGGGCGACTTTCTCAACCGCGGAATAAACGGATTCACCGCTGCGACAAACAAGAAGGACGGCAAGAAGATTCCCAGCGTCGCCAGCAATGCTCCGTTCGGCCCCGCGAGAAGGTACCCAATGAATGTGGCGCTGGTGAACAAAGGGCCGGGAGTCACCTGGCCGATGGCAATGGCGTCCATCAACTGCTGATCCGTAATCCACCCGAGCCGGTTGACAAAGTCCGCGCGAAAGTAGGCAAGCAACACAAAGCCGCTGCCGTACAAAACGGAACCGATCTTCAGGAAGGTCAGAAACAACAGCGGAAAGCTGAACGCCTTGGCTGCGGCCACCGGCACACCTGTACCGGCCAGCGGCCAGATCAAGACTGCGGGCGTAATGCGGCCGGTCCGCGAGACGTTTTTGATCAGCATCACGGCCAAGGCTCCCCCTAGGAGGAGCGCGATCTCGTTCACTCCAAGGAAATACAGCCCAAGCGTGCCGAAAGCCGCGAGCGCCGTAGATTTGTCTTTGACGGCCTTTCTTCCCAGCACCCAGAGCGCCTGAAGAAGGACGCCAATGATGACCGGCTTAATACCATAAGAGATCCATCCCGCCTGCGGAGTGGATCCGTAGCGAACATACACCCAGGACAACGCCATAACGATCAGCATCGCCGGAAGGGTAAAGCACAAGCCTCCCGCAATGAGCCCAAGCCATCCGCTGCGTCTAAACCCAATGTGACTGGCCATCTCCGTGGAATTCGGGCCGGGAATGAGCTGAGTCACGCCCAGGAGATCAAGAAACTGCTGGTCGTCGAGCCACTTGCGCCGCGTGACCACCTCGTCGTGCATGAGCGCAATATGCGCGGCGGGCCCGCCGAAGCCGATGGTTCCCAGCTTCAAAAAGAGCCCGGCGACCTCCTTCAGCCTATGAAATTTAGATGCATCCATCAAAAGCCCTGCCTAAAACGTCACGAATCTGTCGCTCCGGCTCATGATATCGTACAGATCTTTCTTGCTCCCGGCTCTGCATAGAGGTGCCGGACACTATTTGAATTGTTCGATGTCTGCACTGAGCAGTTCTCCAGCAATGTCTTCCAGAGTGACTATTCCCACGCATTGATTCTGGCCATCCACCACTGACAGAAGATGCTCCTTGTTCTGGAGCATGGTGCGCAGGCCGGTCATAAGCGTGGCATGACGGTCAACCGTGCGGATCGGCTTCGCATGCGCCATCAGTTGGAAGAGTTCGCTTTGAGTAGCAGGCAAAGCCGTTTTCGTCACGATGTAAGCATTGATGTCCTTCGAGTCTGCGCTTTTGCTCAGGGGATAGCGTGTATGTCCGCTCTCCTTAAGGATCGCAAGCAGTGACTCCGGCGTAGCGTCTTTGGACAGGAAGCGAATTCGTTCCGGCGGGATCATGGCGGTCGTGATCGCGCTGTGGCTGAGGCGCAATGCATTGACTATGATATTCTCCTGTTCCAGGTTGATGGCCTTCCCGGATCGCGCGAGTGTCGCCAAGGTCACGAGATCAGCCGTCGTAATCTGTCCGGATTCCTCGTGAACCGTGAGTCGTCTGAACATGGCCTCGCTCACCAGTATGAACGGATGGAGCAAACGGGTGGTGACCTCCAAGACCGGCCCCGCCCAGGGCGCAAGCTGTTTGCGGTAGGTCACGCCGATGATTTTGGGCAGTATTTCGGTCCCAAAGAGGATAATGACTGTGAGCAGGACGGAAAATATCCAGATGTTGCGCTCGCCATAGATCTCCGCGAAAGCACCGCCTGCAACAATAGCTCCGCCTGTGTGAGCAACGGTGTTCAGAACAAGGATCGCGGTGATCGGGCGCGCAACATTACTCTTAAGGCGGCCCCATGACGCAGCAGCCCGGGGACGAGTCGCGTGCAACCGGCTCAGGGTTAACGGATCGAAGCTCAACAGCAGTGCTTCTGCCAGCGAGCAAAGGAAGGAAACACCAATCGCAGTCATTGAGCTTATGATCAGGATCGTAGTCATTACTCGCTCTCTTCGTGTCCAGCGTTAAGCTGACCGGCGCTGTCGAGCGTCCAGTGCAGCGCGTGGTTTGGGCGGCCAGGCGGTTGCCTTGCGGTCCGGTCATAGGAAGAGTGGTAAGAACCCGGCTTGACAATCAACGGAGATACGCAGAAGACACTTCTGCTTGGCCTCCTGCCTTATTCTTTCCGTGGTCATCGTAATTCTTAGCCTCAATAACGGAAAATCGCAGCTATTCCCGTCTGCGTCGGCATTCGCTCGGCGGAAACGACAACAACTTCTCCGCCCATCTTCAGGGCCAACTCCCCCAAGTCGTCGAGCACGTCATCAACCTCCGGGTGCGCCAGATCGCCAAACTCGATGTCGCCGGTTGCGGCATTTATCCGGCCGGGAATTTCGCGACGGGCTTCGATCAGCAGTGTGGCAACCCGCCCGCCCACGACTGCCCCGGAGACCTCTGCT
>JAFGIU010000125.1 GCA_016929445.1 Candidatus Omnitrophota bacterium | reverse complement strand
GTAACCAGCAGGCCTTTAGAAGGACTCCGGAAACCGAAAGTCCTACTGGAAGCGCGGTTGCCGAGCCCAAAAACCGGCCTCCTTTGCGCACCACCAGGTGCGTGCACGGCCCGCCCGGATTCTCCACGGACTGCCAGGGCCAACGCAGGATAATTCTTTCAGCTGCGGCCCCGCGCACTTCGCGGAAAAAATCATGCAGGCTGCCCTCATCCCCGGGTTGCAGCTCTTCCGGGAACCAGAGATGCCTGCCTGTGCTAATCGCTGTGGATTGCGCCATTTTATCGGACTCGCGCGCCCGGCCTAAGCCCCGGCGATCTCGGAAACCAGCTGTTTTTTGAACCACTCATAGGTGCGGAGAATCCCGTCTTCCAACTGCACCTTAGGCTCATAGCCCAATAGGGAACGCGCCTTGTCAATATTGGGAATGCGAATCTCGATGTCCGTGTAATTGAGCGGTTCGAAACGAATCTTCGAGGGAGCCCCGGTAACATCGATCACCCGGCGAGCCAAGTCATAGATAGTCACGGTACTCAGCGGATTTCCAATATTGAAGACCTCGCCCACAGCCTTGGGGTGTTCCAGGACGAGGAGCAAACCCTCAATCAAATCGTCCACATAACACCAGGCCCGGATCTGGGAACCATCCCCCCGGACCACCAGGTCCTCTCCCTGCACAGCGCGTTTCACAAACTGTTGGATCGCGCCTTCCCCCACCTGGCCGGGGCCGTACACATTAAAGGGACGGATACTACAGGCCGGCACTTTATTCTGACGCCAATACGCATGGCACATATGCTCACCCACCAGCTTGCTGACCGCATAGGTCCAGCGCGCTTCACCCACGCTGCCCAGCAGAGTGGGAGCAAACTCATCCACCTTATAGGCATGCGTCCCAAAGACCTCACTGGTGGAAAAATCCACAAAACGTTCCAGGCCTTTGATTCGTGAAACGATGTCGAGCACATTGGCCGTGCCCACCATATTGACCTTGATCGTGGTAATAGGATCCCGCAACACGGAATCCACGCCCGCAATCGCAGCCAGGTGCACCACGATTTGAGCCCCTTTCATGGCCGGCGCCAAGGCTTCCGTGTCCAACACATCTCCCTTGATAAAGGTCAGATTCGGGTGCCGGGCCAGATCCGTGCCGGTAAGGGCATCCCGGAGTAAATTGTCGTACGCAATCACCGTGTTGTTTTCAATAAGCCGCTGGATCAAGGTGGTGCCGATAAATCCCGCGCCGCCGGTTAAGAAAATACGTTTTCCTTTAATCACTGTAGTCTGACCTCCAAGGTGGACGGGCTGTAGCTCTGCCAGAGAATCCCGGCAATGCGATCCCCTGCGTGCCCGTCCCCAAATAGCTCCCGGTTCCAGTTTCGAGGCGGATTCTCCCGGATTTCTTCCGAAGCAGCCACAATCTTCTCTGCATCCGCCCCGACCAAACGATTACACCCTCCCCGAAGGGTAGGTGTCCACTCTGTGCGATCACGCACCGTAATACAAGGTGTCTTAAATAAATAACTCTCTTTTTGGATTCCCCCGGAATCCGTCAACACCAAAGAGGCCGCGTTCTGCAGCGCCAAAATCCGCGCATAGCCCACAGGCTCGATCATCTTCACGCCTGCCGGAGCCGGAACCTTGCCTTCGGCCAACAAATTCCGTACTCGCGGATGCACGGGAAAGACCACGGGCCTGCCTCCTGCGACAAGACGCTCCAAACTCTCCAGAATCCCGGCGAGCCGCCCCAAATCATTGGTGTTCTCCGCGCGGTGAAAGGTGGCCAGGCAAAACTCCGGGCCCATATCAAGCCCCTGCACAAAGGCTTCATCGCGCTGCTCCACAAAACTGCACCAGGAGTCGACCATCACATCCCCGACCAAATGCACACCGTCGACAATCCCCTCGTTGCGCAAAAGCTCCGCCGCTTCTTCAATAGGACAGAACAGAATTCGCGAAAGACGGTCCGAGGTCACCCGGTTGATTTCTTCGGGCTGGCGCGGATCCCCGCTACGCAACCCGGACTCCACGTGCGCAATATCAATACCCAGGCAAGCTGCGGCAATGGAGCCGGCCAGGGTGGAGTTGGTGTCTCCGTATACAATCACGGCATCCGGCTTTTCCCGGAGCAGAATTTCTTCCAGAGCTGTCACCATCCGGCCCACCATACTTGCCTGGCTCCCCCCGGATATCCCCAGGTTATAGTCGGGTTCCGACAGCTTAAACTCCCTGAAGAAGCTCCCGGACATGGCTTCCTCAAAATGTTGTCCGGTATGCACGATCTTGTGCGCCAAGTCAGCGCGGCCCACCTCATCCACATAATCATGGAGGGCCCTGGCCACGGCCCAAACCTTGACAAACTGCGGACGCGCCCCGATCACGGAGACCAGTTTCACGACATTTGCTCCGCGGGTTCTCTCTGCAGAACCAGACTCTCCGGGGCCTCCAAAAGGTACTCGCGCGCGCAATGCCCGCAAATACCCCTGTCTGAATCCATTTCAATCCGGAAACCGCATTTGCACATCCAGCCCTGCCTCCGGGCCGGGTTGCCGTAAAGAAGGGCAAAGTCCGGCACATCTTTGGTCACGACCGCGCCGGCGCCGACAAAAGCATAGCGGCCGATCGTATGCCCGCAAACCACGGTGACATTAGCGCCCAGGCTCGCCCCCTTCTTCACCACGGTCTTGAGGTAATCCCCCGCCTGGTTTTGGGGAAACTCACAGCGCGGATTCACAATATTCGTGAACGTCATGGACGGACCGCAAAATACATCGTCTTCCAACTCAACTCCGGTGTAAACGGAAACATTGTTCTGAATCTTCACATTGTTGCCGATGCGCACGCCTTGGCCTACGAATACGCTCTGGCCAAGTTTGCAGCGCCGGCCCAAAACAGCACCGGGCATAATGTGACAGAAATGCCAAACCTGCGACCCCTCGCCGATTTGGGCCCCGGCATCCACAAAAGAGGACTCATGCACAAAATAGTTGTTTTCAGCGCCGCTCACGACTGCAACACTCCTTTGGATTTCAAGTCAACCGGCACCCCGCCCTGATCCAGACTGCTTTGGGCTGCCTCCAAAACACGCAACACGCGCAGGCCTTCCCGTCCGTCGGTCTTAGGCCGGTCTCCGCTGCGAACGCAATCCAGAAAATGCTGGCACTCCCGCTTTAGGGGCTCGCCCATATCCACCCGCGGGATATGGATGTCTCCAAAACGCAAGGAAATCCACTCGCCGTAGGAATCGTAATTCCGGCTAATGCCTTTGTCATAAATACGTATTTTTTCCGTGGGCTCCATGTCGTCAAAGGTCACCATTTTCTGACTGCCAACAATGGTAAATTTACGGACCTTGTGCGGGTCCAGCCAACTGAGCTGGATATTGGCCATCTGCCCGCTGGGAAAGCGCATGGTCAAAAAACTGACGTCCTCGATGCTGTCCTGCAAATAGGCCTGGCCCATGGCCGAGACCTGAACCGGATCACTGTCCAAGAGATGCAGGATGACCGAAATATCGTGCGGGGCAAAGCTCCACATGGCGTTCTCGTCTTTGCGCACCTGGCCCAGGTTCACCCGTTGGGCGTAGATATAGTAGACCTCCCCCAACTCCCCGGAACGAATCAAAGCCTGCAACTTTTCAACCGCCGGATGGTACCGCAGCAAATGCCCCACCATGAGCCGGAGGTTTTTGTCCTCTGCAATTTCAATGAGTTCTTCAGCCTCAGAAGAATGCAAAGTAATAGGTTTTTCCACAAACACGTGTTTGCCCGCCTCGAGTGCGGCCTTGGCCACTTCAAAGTGTTTGACCACGGGCACAGCCACGGCCACGGCCTGAACCTTCGGGTCCCCCAGCACTTCGTCGAAACTCTTGGTCGTGCGCGCCGCAGGGAAAGCCCGCTTCAAACGCCCAAGGGCCTCGGAACTCGCATCACATATCCATCTCAGGTCCGAATCCGGGAGCTGGCTAAAATCCCGCACCAGATTCTTTCCCCAATTCCCTGCCCCGATCACTCCAATTCCAACCACGCTCACCTCCGGGCTAGTTCTTCTCGAAAAAACGCCAGCGTCTTTTGGAGCCCGTCCTCCAAGCTGACTTTGGGCTCCCAGTTCAGTAGTCTCCTTGCCCTGGTAATATCCGGCTGCCGCACCTTGGGATCATCCACAGGCATGGGCCGCTCCACGATTTGGCTCGATGAACCCGTAAGAGCAATTATCTTTTCAGCCAGCTGCCGGATCGTCATTTCATTGGGATTTCCCAGATTCACGGGCTCGTGAAAGCCGGCGTCCATGAGCCTGCGGATCCCCTCCACCAAATCAGACACATAACAGAAGGAGCGCGTTTGCTCCCCCTTGCCGAACACTGTAATGGGTTCATTACAAAGGGCCTGGGCCCCGAAAGCGGGAATCGCGCGCCCGTCTTTAAGCCGCATACGCGGGCCATAGGTGTTGAAGATACGTACGATGCGCGTGTTTATTCCGTGCGCTTGGTGATAGGCCATGGTGATGGCCTCGGCAAAGCGCTTGGCCTCGTCATAGACCCCGCGCGGGCCAATGGGATTCACATTGCCCCAGTAATCTTCGGTTTGAGGATGGATCAGAGGGTCTCCGTAAACCTCGCTTGTGGAAGCAATGAGAAAACCCGCCCCTTTGGCCTTGGCAAGGCCCAATCCATTGTGTGTACCCAAAGATCCGACCTTAAGTGTGGGGATGGGGTGGTTGAGATAATCAATGGGGCTGGCGGGCGAGGCAAAATGCAGAATGTAATCCACTTGTCCGGGAATGTCCAGAAAGGTGGTCACATCCTGTTTGATAAAGGAGAACTTGGGATTCTTCTGAGCGGATTCGAGATTCTCGAGCTTGCCGGTGATCAGGTTGTCCACACACGTGACTTGGTGATCCTCGGCCAAAAGCCGATCTACAAGGTGAGAGCCGATAAAGCCGGCCCCCCCGGTCACAACAATATGCATTTGTCCCCCGTGGTTATCCTATCTATTTTAGGGACAACGGTTCCCGGGTCAAGCAGACAAGAATTCGGAGACCGCTCCAAGCACCCTATCAAGTTGCTCAGTCGTCAGTTCCGGATATAGGGGCAGGGCCAGAAAGCGGGAGCAAACCCTCTCTGCCTGGGGGAAGGAACCAGCCGGAAAACCAAGAGTCTCGTAGACCGGTTGCAGGTGCATGGGGATACGATAGTAGACAGCCGAGGAAATTCCCCGGGCATTGAGGTGGGCGTGCAGGCCGTCCCGGTCATCCACACGCACAATAAAAAGGTGATACACGCTCTTGGCCCCGGGCTTCTCTGTGGGCAACTCAATCCGTCCCTCCCGGGCCAAGTAGGCAAATCCCCGGCAGTAGTACAGGGCGTGTTCACGGCGCAAAGCATTCCATGTTTCCAGGTGGGCCAGCTTCACGCGCAACATGGCTGCCTGCAGTTCATCCAAGCGGCTGTTTTGTCCCTCCATGGTGTAACGGGTCTTGTCCGGGCTCCCGTGCACCCTCAAGAAGCGCAGATGATCCGCCAGATCCTCGTCCGAGGTGACAACCATGCCGCCGTCTCCGTAACCACCCAAGTTTTTGGAGGGAAAAAAACTGAAGGTCCCGGCCTCACTCAGACTGCCGGCCGGCTCCCCTTTCCAGGTTGCGCCAATAGCCTGAGCGCAGTCCTCCACCATTAAAAGCGAGTGCTTATTGCACAGAGCGCGTAAACCGTCCATATCCGCAGGGTGGCCAAAGAGGTGCACCGGCAGAATCGCCTTGGTGCGTTCCGTGATCCGGGCCTCCACCTGGTTCACATCCATGCAATAGTCATCGGGATCGATATCGACAAAAACAGGAGTCGCCCCTACACGGGTGATTGCCTCGGTAGTGGCGATAAAAGTAACCGGCGTGGTGATGACCTCATCCCC
>JAFGIU010000124.1 GCA_016929445.1 Candidatus Omnitrophota bacterium | reverse complement strand
GCCAAAAGACCGCCCAACTCGAGCTTGAGAATCACATCGTATTTGCCGGATGGCAGGCCAATATCCCGGATGCGACGCAGGCTCTGGACATTGCAGCCTTGCCTTCACACAGCGAAGGCCTTGGCAGGGTCCTGATCGAAGCCATGGTCCTGAACAAACCCTGCGTGGGCACGCGCATCGGAGGCATTCCGGATGTGATCGAAGAGGGCGTCACCGGCCTGCTGGTCCCCAAGTCCGATCCGCAGGCCCTGGCCGAGGCACTGGACCGACTCCTGTCGGATCCGGGCCTGGCCCAACGCATGGGCGAGGCAGGACACAAACGCGTAGAGCAGATCTTCGAGACCTCCAGGGTTGTGCGAGGCTTGGAAAAGATTTACGAGCAAATGCTCGAGGAGGCCCGATCATGAACCCAAGCAAACTCAAGGCTTCGGCCGCCGCCGGCCTGGAACGCGCAGGCGCCGCCTCCCTTTTGCGCACATGGATTCAAGGACAGAAGCCGCAGCACTTGGCCGTGCTCATGTACCACCGCCTCTTTGAAAAGGCGGACCCCTATTTTCCGGGCACCCATGTCCGCGATTTTGAGATGCAAATCCGCCATCTTGCCGAACACTGGCATCCTGTCTCCGAGGCCGAGGTCTCGGCCCATTATATAGAAGGAAAGCCTCTGCCCAAGGGAGCCGTCCTCGTCACCTTTGACGACGGATTTAAGGACACCCGGACCCTGGCCTGGCCCGTGCTCAAACGCTACCGGGTCCCGGGGCTGGTTTTTCTGGCCACCGATTGCATCGGCACCGGCAAATACCTTTGGACCGAGGAGCTCACGCTCCTGATCAAGGACTGCTCCAGCGAATTTCTCCATCTGACTCTGGGCAATAAGGAGTGGGATCTGGTTCTTTCTTCCGCAGAGGACCGGATCCAAGCCCGGGATGCGCTCAAGTCCTATCTAAAAACCCTGCCCAATGCCCAACGCGAGAAGGCCATGAACACCCTGCGCCAACGTTTGATCCCAAAACCGGACGCAAACTCTGAGGCCCCGATGCTGGATTGGGAGGATGTGAAGGCTCTCGCATCCGAGGGCATGGCCATCGGCGCGCACACGGTCACGCACCCCATTCTCAGCCAAGTCCCCGAAGCCCAAGCCCGCGCGGAGATTTTCGAATCCGGCCGGGCTGTGGAGAAGGCAACCGGCCGGTTCCCTCTGAGTTTCTGCTATCCGAACGGCAGAGCCGCCGACTTTAATGCGGAGACTCAGCTCCTGGTCCTGGAATCCGGATACCAACTCGCTTTCACAACCGAGGAAGGGGTCAACACCCCAAACACAGATCCCACGGCCCTCTTGCGCCTGCCCACCGCCCAGGTTCATCCCGCACTCTTTTCATTGGGTCTGATTCGCGATTGGCAAACGCGCGCGGACCGCGCTTCAAAAACTCAGAGACCCCGCAAACCCGAACTCCAGGTGATAAGCCATCTCACGGACTCCATCAAGTCCCAGTGGGAGGCTCTCCACTCCGAGGCCGGGGCGAACCGCTTCTTTTTGTCCTGGGCCTGGATCTCCAACTGGTGGAAACATTTTGGCACGCCGGAAGATCTCCGCCTCTTGGTTTTCATTGATCAGGATCAATGGGTGGGCGCCGTGCCTTTCTATCTCAAGCAAGGGCGACTCTCCGGCGTTCCCGGAGTGCGGCAGATTCGCTTTGTGGGGGACGGGGCCAATGTGGCGAGCGATCATTTGGGATTTCTGGCCCGCCCCGGTTACGAAACCTTGGTCGCCGAAGGCGCGGCGGATTACTGGAGCAAATCCGCGGACTGGGACAGCATTTACCTGCGCGGCTTTCCTCAGGAGGACCCGGCGCTTCGGGTCTTTATTCAGTGTCTTGAAGGGCATGGTTACAAAGTCTCGGAAGCCCCCATGGCCGAAGCCTGTCCCTATATTGCCTTGCCCAAGACCTGGGACGAGTATCTTGGCTCACTCAGTGATAATATGAAACGGAACGTGAAGCGGCGGCGCAGAAAGATCGAACGGGAACACAAAATCCAAAGTCTCTCTTTTGAGTCTCCCGCACAGGTGGAAGAGGGGATGCAGGCCCTCCGGGTCTTGCATGCGCAAAGCAAGACCCTGCAGGGAATCCCTTCCAAGTTTGAGGACCCGGCCTATGCGGGTTTTCACCTCGATCTCGCGCGCGAACTCTCCCGCACCGGCAAATTATATTTAAGCGCTTTGGCTGTGGACGGAAAGCCTGCGGCCATACAGTACGGATTCAAAACCGGCAAGCAATTATGCGCTTATCAAACCGGATTTGATCCGGAGTACCGTCAACTGGGAGTCTTTCAAATCCATTTTGGAAATTTAATCGAAGAAGCGATCACCGGAGGATTGGAGGAAATAGACCTGCTTCGGGGCGACGAATCCTACAAATATGACTGGACCCAGACTGAGCGGCGCAACGCCGAGCTCCGGGTCCATAACAGAACGCTGCGTGGCCGGTTATCGGGCCTTGCCAATCGGTTTGTAAAGCGAAGGAAAGGGGAGTCATGATTCAGACATTAAAGCAATTCGTGCCTTCAGCGGCCAAGCCGCGCATTAAAGGAGCGCTCAATGATTTTAAAGCCCAGCGCATCGCTGCGGGGCAGGCTGCCAGCGCGGAAAAGGTTTGCGGGCTCAAGATTCTGATGTACCACCGGATCAAAGCGCAAGTGGATGATTTTGACCGCGTTCTCTCAGTCCCGGCGGCCCAATTCGAAAAACAGATGGCTTATCTCAAGCGCTGGTATGAGCCCATGCCCCTGCAAAAGCTCATCCCCCTCTGGCAGGAGGGCAAGGCCACCCTCCGGCAAATCGGCATAACTTTTGACGACGGTTATGAAGACAACCTGCAGGTCGCCGCGCCCATTCTCAACAAGTACGGGATTCCGGCCACGGTCTTTGTCACCTCCGGATGCATGCAGCGCCAGGAGGCCCTGTGGACAGACCAGGTGCGTTATCTTTTCAAGCACACCGCACGCACGCGCTATGAAATCGATCTGGGCGGACGCCGGTGGAAATTCAAGATGGGCACTTTGGAAGAACGCTATCAATCCTCCAAGGTGTTTTTGGGACAACTGAAGAAGTCGCCCAATGAACTCTGCCGCCGCACCCTTGAAAAGTTCTGGCTGGATATGGGCGTCCCCATGCAAACGGTTTGGGAGGAAGCCAAAATCCTCAACTGGAACCAGGTGCGGGATCTTCACAAACTGGGAATTACAATCGGCGCGCACACGGTGAATCACCCTCCGCTATCCAAAATGCGCGTGGGGGATGCCGCGTGGGAGATTCGAGAGTCCAAGCGCGTGCTGGAAAGTTGCATACAAGAACCCGTCAATGAATTTGCTTATCCTTTTGGTGAAATGGATCAGATCGGCGAGCACGCCCCGACCCTGGTACACGAGGCCGGTTTTCCCTGGGCCCTCGCAGTCCTGGAAAAGGACAATCCGCCCGGAACTGACCCCTACTTAATCGGCAGACGCTATGCAGGCCCTTGGGACACGCTGAGGTTTTCCGAGGCCCTTTTGTGGAAGCCCCGGGAGGAATCACAATGAGCCAAGTCACTCCAGTCCCCGCGTATATCCTGGGCATGAGCCCGAACGGCCTGAGCATGGTTCAATGCCTGGGCCACCACGGAATTCCCTGCGTCGCACTGGACGCAGTGGCCTCCAATCCCTCCCTGCGTTCCCGGTACTGCCGGCCTGTGGTCATGCCTCCGCTCAAGGAGCAGCCCGGGGCTTGGCTGGACTTTCTGATGAAAGAGCCCGCGCGCAAGGGGATTAGCGGAGTTCTCCTGCCCGCCGGAGATGAGGCAGCACTCTTTGTGTCACGCAATCGCCAGCGCTTGGGGGAGCGCTATCGTTTTGTTCAACCGGACGCGGAGCTCATGGAGGCCTTCCCTAATAAGAAGCTTTGGCATGAACTCGCCGAATCCGCGGGAATGCCTTTGCCTCAAACCCTCTTTCCCAAATCAGTGGAAGAAATCCGCGCCAATGCCGACAAGCTGCGCTACCCCGTTGCCATCAAACCTGTGTATTCCCATTTCTGGTCCCAGCACCCGGGAAACCCCTACCGTGCGGAAAAACTCTGCGCTGCTGAAAATCTCGAAGAGGCCATCCGCTACTGGGAGGAGATGGACCGGATCGGGCTGGAGGTCATGCTCACCGAACTCATTCCCGGGGGTCCGGAAAGCCTGTACGGCGTGGTCACTTATATTGACCGCAAGGGCACGGTGCAAGGCAGCATTGTAGTGCACAAGCTGCGCCAAACACCTGCGGACTACGGAGTGGCCAGCGTGATGATTTCGGTGGAGGAGCCCGAGGCCCGCGAATTGGCGATCAATTTTTTGAAAAAGATCAACTACCGGGGAATCGGCCATATTGAGATGAAGCGGGACGAGCGGGACGGAAAATTCTGCCTGATCGAAACCAATGCGCGCCATATCCTTTTCGGCTCTTTGCTGGTGGCCGCGGGTTATGAACTGCCGCTCATCGCGTACAAAGATGCCTTGGAACAAGAGCTCAACGTCTCCGATAAATACCGGGCCGGCGTGCGCTGGATTCAGTTTGAAGGGGATTACGGCACCTACCGGGTCTACAAGAAACGCGGGTGGATCACCCGCTGGCAATGGATTCGTTCCCTGCTTCCCGGGCGCAAGGCTTTTGCCTATTTTGATTGGCGCGATCCCATGCCTTTCTGGGTGGCCTTCCGCCGCTTTGTATGGCGATGGCGCCACGGGAGACTGGATTGAATTCAAGGCGCCACCGGCCCCCCAGACGCCCGCTTGATCAAACTCGCGCCCTTTCCCGCGGAAAGGCCCTGATCCACCGCATTCCCGAGGAGACCCAGGTCGATCTCAAGCTTTTCGGAATTCTCGCGGCCATTGTCTGCTGTCTGGCCATTCTCGTGGAAAAGGAAACCCAGCTGCCCAAGGGCGTCCTTCTGATGGCAGGAGCTCTGGGCATCGGAGGGCTGCTCATCAGCGCCTTCCGCAGCCCCAATCTCCCGGTCTACGCGCTCACGGTGTACTTGCCCTTTAACCGTGTTCTTGTCGGGGACTTCGGAGGCGGTGTGACTGCTCTGAATCTCACCAATATTCTGGTAGGCATCCTCCTCATCAGCTGGCTGTCCACAGGCAGGAAAAAGGAAAATAAGTTTTGGACCAAATCCCCGCTGGGCATACCGGTATTTCTATTTGCTATGGCCGGGGCCTTGTCCCTGGTCACCGCGGCCTCCACTTTTGGCTCCCATTATCTGAGCCGGTACATCTTCGAACTCAAGCGCTGGCTGGATCCGCTTTTCATTTACTACATTGTCTACAACACCGTCCGGAACAAGAAGGTCATCAAACACCTCACGCTCATTATCGGGTTTACGGTCACGGTGGTGGCAGCCATGGCGATCAAGGACTACATCGATGTGGGCCAGGTTTCCAGCTTGGAAAAGTCAAGAATCGGCGGGATTGCCGAGCAGCCGAATATTCTCGGCACATTCTTTTGTTACTACATGTTTCTTCTGGCCGCCTTTTGGATTACCAACATCAAGCGTCTCAGTGCCTGGGGCCTCTTGGTGCCTTTCCTCATGTGCTTTCGCGGCATCATGGTCACTTTCAGCCGCGGGGCTTACCTGGCCTTTGCCTGCGGCGGCATGGCCTTGACTTGGTTCCGTTCCAAAATTATCTTTGGAATCCTGATATTTTACATTGTGGCCGCCATGAGCAACCCGGTTCTGCTGCCCTCGGGAATCCGCTATCGCATGGACCAAACTTGGCAAAACAAACAATCCACCTCTTATGTGGACCAGTCCCAGGCGGATCTGGAAGCCAGCGCCGATACGCGGCTCAAGATCTGGAGAGGCGCATTCCTTATGATCCAGGACTACCCCCTGACCGGGGTAGGCTACGGCCTCTTTGACGATTACATCCCGCAGTACGCCCCCGATTTGCGCGGCGCAATTGACGCGCACAATCAATACCTTCTGATCGCAGGGGAGATGGGCATTCCCGCTTTACTGATCTTCCTCTGGATCCTGTTCATTATCTGGTGGAAGACCCGGTACTTGTACCACCACGCAAAAGACCCCTTTATCAAATCCATGGCCCTGGGCTGGTTGGCCGGCTTGGCCGGCGTGCTGATCGGCAATCTGTTCGGATCCCGGCTCCACAGCATGGAAATCTCCGGATATTTTTGGATCCTTTCCGCCCTGGTGATGCGCGCCATTACGCTTGAAAAGCAGGAGGCTGCGCACAACACGCCTCCTGCTCCCCAACCCAGGAGGACCCCGCGATGAGCCGCATCGTGCAACCCTGGCCCCGTATCGCCTTTGTGATGAGCCAATTCCCCGAGATGCACGAGACCTTTATCGCGCGCGAAATGACGCAGCTCCGAGAAAAAGGGATCCAGTACCGCATCTTTTCGCTCAAACCCTGCAAGGACAAAATCATTCACCCGGAGTCGGAGCGGCTTTTGCTCCACACGCGCTATGAGAATTTTTTCTTTTCCAGAGAGATTTGGGAAAGTGCGCTCTGGTTTCTGACCCACAGGCCCTGGCGTTTGATTTCAAACCCGGGTATTGCGGTGCGATGGTTGTGGAAGGAACCCGTGGGTCTTGCAAAAACGCTTCTGGTCTACCCCAAGCTCCTCGCCTATGCGCGTCAGATCCAGGGCTGGGGCGCCACCCACATCCATTCCCATTGGGCCACGGTGCCCACCACCTGCGCCTACATGCTGTGGCGGCTCACGGATATTCCCTATAGTTTCACGGCCCACGCCTGGGATATTTTCCTCGCCGATTCCATGCTGCCTGAAAAATTGCGCAAATCAACCGGTGTTTTGACCTGCACCTCTTACAACAAAAAATATCTTTGGGAAAGCTACGGCCGCGAACTCGTGGAAAAGGTGCACGTCTGTTACCACGGTCTGGACACCGCCTCCTTTGACTTGCCCAGGCGGACGAGTCTGGAGCGGCCCCTGCTCTTTTCCATCGGCCGCCTGGTCCCTCAAAAAGGGTATATGGATCTCCTGGAGGCCTGCTCCAGGCTCCGGGACCGGGGCCTGGATTTTGAGTGCGCCATTGTGGGCGGCGGACCGCTCAAACGCGAGATCGAGGGCCGCATCCGCGATCTCCAGCTCCAATCCCATGTCCAGCTTCTGGGGCCCACGCCCCAGGCCGAGATCAAGAATCTCCTGAGCCGCTCCACCGTTTTTGTGCTCCCTTCGGTGGTGGCGCCAAACGGGGACCGCGACGGAATTCCCAATGTCATTCTGGAGGCCATGGCCGCCGGAG
>JAFGIU010000123.1 GCA_016929445.1 Candidatus Omnitrophota bacterium | reverse complement strand
CCCTCCACCCAAGTCCAGCGCCCGTTGGAACCGGACACCGGGGAATAAATCCGGCCGTAGGAATCCACAAAACCCGAGACCCCGGTGTTGGCCGAGCGCACCACGCTGCGGCCGAACTCCACGGCCCTGAAAACCGAAGCCGCCAAGTGCTGGAAAGGAGCAGCCGATCGCCCAAACCACGCGTCATTGGTGATATTGATCAGGAACTGCGCGCCGGCCCGCACAAAGCTGCGCACCTGCGGGGCAAACACATCCTCAAAACAAATCATGACCGCAAATCGCGCAGGCTCCACGCGCTGAGGATTGTGGTGCGGCTGCGGATACAAGGTAAACACGTGCGGGGTTTTTCCCGGCGAGAAATCGCCTGTCACAATGAGCTGCCTCAAAACCGGCATCCAGCGTTCGCCCGGAATGTACTCCCCGTAGGGAACCAGGTGCAGTTTATCGTAGCGTTCCTCAATGCCCTGTTCCGTCAAAAGCACGGCGCTGTTGAAGTATTCAGGGAAGAAACCTGTTTCCAAATCCAAGCTGGGCGCTCCCACCAAAAGCGCGCTCTTCCCCTGCCCCGCGAGCTCCGCCAGGGTCTCTTCCAGAATCGGTTCTATGTTTACGTAACCGGGAGCCGAGGTCTCGGGCCACACAATGAGCTCTGCCCCTTGTTCCAGACTCTGTTTGGTGAGCTCCTGGTGCACCCAAAAAATATCGTCCGCAAATTCGGGTTGCCACTTGCGCTCTTGCGGGATATTCCCCTGGATCACCGCCACCTTGAGTTCGGAGGAGGCCTCCGCGGGCGCGGCCACGGCCAAACGCGCTGCCCCGTAGCCCAGACTCGTCACCACCAACAGCACCGCACCCAAGGCCTGGGTCAAAGTCAGGCCACGCACCTGTCCGCGGCTCAACTCAAAGATGAGCTCAGCCAAAACACAATTAACGGCCATGACCAAAAAGGACACGCCGTAAACTCCGGTAAACTCCGAAATCTGAATTAGAGGAAGGAATCGGTACTGCGAATAACCCAGCAGCGCCCAGCCAAACCCCGAAAACAGATTGGCGCGCAACCACTCCACCACTACCCAGGCAGCGGGTACGGCAACCAGGGCGCTGCGCCGGCTCAGCCAAAACGCAATCACCGCAAAGAGCGCAACGTAAAGCGCCATCCCCAGGCTCAGGAGCAGCCACCCAAAGACCGTGACATGCCAAAGCCAATACAGTAAGGGCACAAAAACGGCAACACCGGTGAGATAACCAAAAACAAAGGCTTGACGCGCTGAAGTGACGGTTTTGAGGCGAAGGAAGAAGGGTAAGAACGCAACCCATGCAAAACCGGCAAGCCAGGGCGCACCGATCTCACAAAAAGCCAGGGTGTGGAGAACGGCAGTCAGAAGCAAGTAGCTCCCCGCTTTCGCGGGGATGACAGTCTTAAGCGCCGTGGCACTTCTTGAACTTTTTTCCGCTCCCGCAGGGACAGGGATCATTGCGACCTACCTTGGCCATTTCGCGTTGGAAGGGCTGTGGCGCGCCGCCCTGGGGACGCTGCGGCGGGGGCATGAGCCCGCCCGCTCCGGACGCAGGACCCCGGGCCGGGTCAAAACCCGAAGCCTCGGCGTGGATGAACTGCTGCGGCACACTTTCGAACACACTGGTCTGCCGTGTTTCCGTGGCGGGCGCCAAACGATACAACAGGCTCACGGCTTCGGTCTTGACGTTGGAGATCATTTCCTCGAACATGTCAAAACCCTCGTGCTGGTACTCCACACGCGGATCGCGTTGCCCATAGCCGCGCAGCCCGATTCCCTCGCGCAACTGATCCATGTTGTAAAGATGGTCCTTCCACTTGGAATCCAGCACATGCAGGAGCACCTGCTTTTCCATATGGCGCATGACCTCAACGCCCAGGCTCTGGATTTTTGTTTCGTACGCGACCTTAAGGCCCTCGACCATCTGTTCCGCAATATCCTCGCGCTCCTGGGCCTCTTTGATCTCCAAATCCACGCCCGCAAAATTGTGAGCCCATTCCTTGAGCGCGCCCAGATCCCAGTCTTCCTTGTGCTGGTTTTCACCTAAAGTGATCGCCACCTGCTCTTCGACAATATCCTCCAGCAGCTCGTGAATATATTCTTTGAGATTCTCACCCTCCAGGATCTTGCGGCGTTCACCATAGACAATGAGGCGCTGCGTGTTCGTGACCCCGTCATAGGCAAGCAGATGCTTGCGGATATCAAAGTTGTGGCTCTCGACGCGCTTTTGCGCGGTTTCAATGGACTTGGTGACCAAGGGGTGCTGGATGTCCTGCCCCTCTTCCATACCCAGGCGCTCCATCACGCGGCTCAGCCGGTCCGATCCGAACACGCGCATCAAGTCGTCCTCCAAAGAAAGATAAAAACGGCTGGAGCCCGGGTCGCCTTGCCGGCCGCAACGGCCGCGCAGCTGGTTGTCGATGCGCCGCGCTTCATGCCGCTCCGTGCCCAGCACATGCAGCCCCCCGGCTTCGACCACCTCGGCGTGTTCCTTTTCCTGGCGCGCCTTGAATTCCGCCAAAACCTTCTTCTGTTCTTCTTCAGAAAGAGGCTTGCCCTCCAGCTCACGCTGTTGGAAAAGATTCCTTGCCAGGGCCTCGGGATTTCCGCCCAACACAATATCCGTACCGCGGCCCGCCATATTCGTGGCAATGGTCACCCCGCCCTTACGGCCGGCCTGGGCCACAATATCGGCCTCATGCTCGTGGTACTTGGCGTTCAAAACCGTGTGCGGGATATTCGCGCGCTGCAACAAACGCGAAAGATGCTCCGAGACTTCAATGGAAATCGTGCCCACCAATGTCGGCTGCCCTTTCTGGTGCAGCTCGGCGATCTCCCTGACCACGGCATCAAATTTCTCTTTGCGAGTGCGGTAGATCACATCGGAATAGGCCTTGCGGACCAAAGGCCTGTTGGTGGGTATCTCCACCACGTCCAGGTTGTAAATCTGCTTGAATTCGGTCGCCTCGGTCATGGCCGTACCGGTCATGCCCGCGAGTTTGTCGTACATACGGAAATAGTTTTGGAAGGTAATGGTCGCGAGAGTTTGATTCTCGCGCGCAATGGTCACGCCCTCTTTGGCTTCAATGGCCTGGTGCAGGCCGTCGCTCCAGCGCCGGCCGGGCATGAGCCGGCCCGTGAACTCGTCCACGATCACGACCTCGCCGTCCTTGATCATATAATCCACGTCGAGCTTGAACAGATAGTGCGCGCGCAAGCCGGCCACCACATGATGGGCCAGCTCCATGTGCTGCATGTCGTAGAGGGAGTCAATGCCCAAAAGCTCTTCCACGCGCACAATGCCCTCATCCGTAAGACTGATATTCTTGCTCTTCTCGTCCAGAGTGAAGTGGGTCTCCGCCTCCAGGCGCGGGACCAGCTTGTTGATTTGATAGTAGTGTTCGGTTGAGGCCTCTGCCGGGCCGCTGATAATCAGCGGCGTGCGCGCCTCGTCCACGAGAATAGAGTCCACTTCGTCCACAATGGCAAAGTGCAACTGGCGCTGCACACGGTCTTCCACGCGGATGGCCATGTTGTCGCGCAGGTAATCAAAACCGAATTCATTGTTGGTGCCGTAGGTGATATCCGAGGCGTAGGCCACGCGGCGGTCCTGGGGCATCATGTCGTGCTGGATGGTTCCCACGCTCAAACCGAGGAATTCATAGATGGGGCCCATCCACTCGCGGTCGCGGCGGGCCAGGTAGTCGTTGACGGTCACCACGTGCACGCCCTGGCCGGAGAGCGCGTTGAGGTAGGCGGCAAGCGTGGCAACCAGGGTCTTCCCTTCACCCGTGGTCATCTCGGCGATCTTGTTTTCGTCCAGAACAGCTCCGCCAACAAGCTGCACATCAAAGTGGCGCATCCCTGTAACGCGGCGGCTGGCCTCGCGCACCACCGCGAAAACTTCAGCCCGGATCTCCCGAAGAATCCTGTTTTCGATCGCCTGGCGCTCTCTGGAGTCCCCGGCTCCTTGAGCCTCGACCTCCATATAATGCTTGATGCGCTCGCGGAAATCACCGGTCATGGCGCGCAACTCGGCATCGCTCATGGCCTGGAATTTTTCCTCCCAGCCGTTGACCTGTACCGCCATCTCGCGCAAGACGCGCAAATGGCGTTCGTTCACCGTACCCAAAATTTTATTGATGATCCAATTGATCATTTTCTATTCTCCGCCGTCCACCTCAGATAGGCTTCCATGAATCCGTCCAAGGTGCCGTCCAATACGGCCGATGTATTCGACGTCTCGTAATCCGTCCTCAAATCCTTCACCAAATTATAGGGATGCAGCACATAGGAGCGAATCTGGCTGCCCCAGGCAATCTCCTGCTTTTGATCGTAGGCCTGGTCCAGCTCCTTGCGCTTCTCTTCCAATTCTCTTTCGTAGAGCCGGGAACGCAAAACCTTGAGTGCCGTGGCGCGATTCTTGTGCTGAGAGCGCTCGTTTTGGCACTGCACCACAATACCTGTGGGCAAGTGCGTGATGCGCACCGCCGAATCCGTCACATTCACATGCTGGCCTCCCGCCCCGCTGGAACGGTAGGTGTCCACACGCAAATCACTGGGATTGATTTCAATCTCCGCCGCGTCCTCGATCTCGGGAATCACATCCACCGAAGCAAAAGAGGTGTGGCGCCGCTTATTCGCGTCAAAGGGCGAGATGCGTACCAGCCGGTGCACGCCGATCTCCGCCTTGAGATAGCCGTAGGCGTGCCGCCCCCGAATAATGAGCGTGGCATTCTTGATACCCGCCTGCTCGCCGGAAAGGGAATCGATCATCTCCGTACTGAACTTCCGGATCTCGGCCCAGCGGGCATACATACGCAAGAGCATTGCGGCCCAGTCACAGGATTCGGTTCCTCCGGCGCCCGCGTTGACGCTTAAAATGGCGTTGGCCGAATCGTGGGGGCTGCCCAGCAATTTCTGAAACTCCAATTTGCCGACTGTGGCTGAAAGAGACTTGAGGTCCTTTTCCAGAACCGCCAGAGTCTCATGGTCGGAGGCCTCGACCATGCCCAAAAGTTCACCCAGGGCTTCGTAGTCCTGCAGCGCATTCAGAAAAGGCTCCAGCACCCCCTTTTCCTGCTTGAGGCGCTGCACCGTCTCCTGAGCTCGCGCAGGATCATTCCAGAATCCCTGGTCCGCCATCTCCGCCTCACACTCCCTGATACGCTCCTGCCGCTTTTCAGCGTCAAAGGTACCCCCTTAAGCTTTGCAGCTTGTGGCGCAACTGGTCGAGTTGTTCGCGGATCTCTTTGAGGGTCATTTGGGCTCCTGATATAAACCACGATTGTAGCATATCGAGGCAGGTCGTTAAATGGGGACGGATCTCACCTAACTCTAAGACTCCGATGGTGTTGGCGAGAACCGTCCCTGAAATTAGTCCAAATTTTGCAGGAAATGGCGGACGGCTTGGCGCCTGAAGTTCTCGAGACTGAGGGCACAACGCTCCTGCAGGATGCTCTGCAGGTCCGGATTTTGCCCCAAGTCCTCCAGAATTTGGCGGATGGACCAGAACCCGTAGCGGTCGATCAAGTAGCGCACAAGCATGGTGGATTGGTAGTAGGCTAAGCGCACCTCATCCGGGTTGGGGCTGTCAAAAGCGGCATCCAACGCATCAAAAGCATAGAGAGAGTTCTGCTCGATAGCCAAGCGCAGGTACTCCAGTTCCACCAGCGGCCGGTAGCCTCCCTCACATTCAGCCAAGCCCTCATTGAACCAGCGCGGGCAGCGCCCCTGAGCAAGTTCGTGAATCACCGCGTGCGTGTACTCGTGCCGCACCAAATTGGGGAGAGGGAGATCCTCATAGTCCCGGTCCACGACGCGCACCTTGCCGTCATAGGCGCCCGCTGCCCAGTGAGGCATATCCACGCCCCTCCTAAAATTGTCCGGATGATACACAAGCACCACAACCGTATGCTTGGGCCAGTAGCCAAAATCCTGTCCGACTTCTCTATAGACCTGGTTAAGCAGGGTGCGCATGCGCAGTTCATCAAACGGATCAAGGGCTTCGTCCACGCGCAATTCAAACGGAAACACGCCCACGCGTCTGAAATTGTCCTCTACAGGACGTTCCCTTTGCAATTTGTCCAAAGCCTTCTCAACCTCGCTCAGGTCCGGATCCAGCTCCAAGGCTTTTTGCCAAAGGTTTTCCGCATCCGCCAAGTCCTGGCGATCGTAGGCAATACTCCCCAGGAGCACGTAAGAAAGCGGCTCCTCGGGCCAGAGCTCCCGGGCGCGCCGCAAATGGGGTTCTGCCTCCTCTGCTCTGTGAATTTCCATCAGGGCCCGGCCGAGATAGAGATGGGCTTGGGCCAGATTGTGGATCACGGTCTCGGCCTGAGGGTCCAGCTCCAAGGCCCGGTTCAACAGCTCAATGGCCGGCTCAGGATCACTGTTGCGCAGAAGTTGCGTAGCCCGCTGGTTCAGGACCACGGCCAAATGCTTTTGGATCACCTCTTCTTCAGGAGCGAGCGCGTAGGCCTCTTGAAAATACTCCAGCGCTTCTTCCACGCGCGCGTCATTCATGGCCTCCACGCCCTGACGGTTAAGCTCCAGGACTTGGGGAGACGCGGCATGAACCGGGAGCGGTCCATAGACGTAGGCCCACACACAAAATGCAAGAATCGTTCCCGGAATCTTCAACATTCATACCCTTCTGCCTTCAACAAGCGGCGCTTGGCGGCAAGACCTTTGGCAAATCCGCCCAAGGAGCCGTCGCTCTTGACGACCCTGTGACACGGAATGAGGGGCGAGAGCTGGTTGCGATGGAGCGCATTGCCCACGGCGCGCGCCGCACCGGGCCGGCCCGCCTGCTCAGCCACCCAGCCATAGGAGCGCGTCTGGCCTTTCGGAATTTTGAGAATGGCGCGGTAGACTTTGCGCTGGAAGGGCGAACAAATCGCCAAGTATTCTTCAATATCGCCAAGATTCATCCAGGTACTCCCGTATCTGCGCGGCCCTGTTCGCGCTAATCCCCTCGCACTGCCGCAGCTCCTCTTCACTGGCGCGAGCCACAGCCAAAGGCGTGCCAAAATGCTCCAGCAACTGCGCCTTCCGGGTCTCTCCCACACCCGGGATCTGGTCCAACAAGGATAGCACGGCCTGTTTGGCCCGCAGCTTGCGGTGATGCGTGACGGCAAAACGATGCGCTTCGTCGCGGATCCGCTGGACTAACTGCAAAGAACCCGAATCCTTGCTCAGACGGACCGGCGCGCTCCGGCCCGGCAAAAAGATTTCCTCTTCCCGTTTGGCAATCCCGATAAGGGCCTGTTTGTTCAGGCCCAAACACAGGAGTTCCCCGTGAGCAGCCGAAAGCTGGCCCTTGCCTCCGTCAACCACAATCAAATCCGGCATCGCCTTTTTCTCGCGCACCAAACGCTGGTAACGCCGGCGCACCACCTGGCGCATGGACTCAAAATCGTCAATGCCCTCCACATCCTTAATCTTGTAATGCCGGTAATCTGCCTTAAGAGGCTTGCCGTCCTCAAAAACCACCATGGAGGCCACTGTCTGAGCGCCCTGGATATTGGATATATCAAAGGCCTCCAAGCGCCGGGGATAAACGCTGAGCTTCAAATCTTCCTTGAGTAGGCGCAGTGCGGGGACCGAAGAGGGTACGGCGTATTTCCCCGCAGGCATCACAGCCCGGGAACCCAAGGCGGTCAAAGTATCTCGAATGCGTGCCGCTTCCTCAAACTCCAGGGAGGCCGCCGCCCGATTCATCCGGTCCCGCAATTCCTTGATGAGTCCTTCGCGTCCGGAACTGACCAGAGTGACAAAATCCTGCACCATGGACCGGTACTCGTCCTCACTCACGTTTCCGATGCAGGGCGCACAACAAAGTCCCAAATGAAAATCCAGACACGCACTTTCGGGTAGCGTATTGCAACTGCGCAAGGGAAAGATCTGTCTCAGGTTCTTAACCGCGGCCTTGAGCGCCCCCGCGTCCGTAAAGGGACCGACCCAAAGCGCTTTCTCCTTGAGCTTCTTGCGCCTGCGGTCCACTAAAACGCGCGGCCATTTCTCCTTATCCGTGACGCGCAGCCACGGATAGCTCTTGTCATCGCGAAAGACCACATTGTACTTGGGCTGTTTTTCTTGAATCAGACTCGCTTCGTAGATCAAAGCCTCGTGTTCGGTGCGCGTGACCATATAGTCCATGTCAACGACCCTCTTCATCAGGGATTCGGTACGCGGCGCCAAACCTGTGGGCCGCACGTAGGAGGCCACGCGTTTACGCAAGGAACTCGCCTTTCCCACGTAAAGCACCTCGCCGTTCCCGTCTTTGAAGAAATAGACACCGGGCTGATGGGGCAACTTCCGGATTTTTTCCTGCAGTGTTTTTAGCCTGGGCTCACTCATGTGCGGCGCCATTTCCGAGTCAAGACTTTTACTTCCTCCACATTCAAGAGGACACAGCCGACTCCATAGAGAACAATGGAACCGCCGATCGAGAAGAACAGGGGCTTTTCGGCTGTGGCCACACAGAAGACCGCCATCAATAAGGTCGCCGCTCCGACACGCATCAGGGGTACACGCAGGGCCTGTGCAAAATTCAGGCCTTGGAGCCGGACGCCCAGCCAGCGCATCAGAAGAACACAGCTCAAGGTGCTGGAACAAGCAGTCGCCAAAGCCAATCCGCCGATTCCCAAAGGCCACATCAAGATCAAATTCAGGGCAATATTCGCGCCCAGAGCCGCTGCGCCCGCTTTGACCGGAGTACGGGTATCTTTCATGGAGTGAAAAGCAGCGACCAATATCTTATTCCACGCAAATGCCCAAAGCCCGAAAGCATAAAACATCAAGGCAAAGGACGTAATTTCACTGGAGTAAGCAGTAAACTCCCCTCTCTGAAATAGGGTTTCCACAATCGGCCGGCCCAAGAGCACAAGGCCCACACTCGCCGGAATCGTAATCACCAGTGTCGCGCGCAGAGCCGATAGCAGGGTGGCCTTGAAAGAGTCCATATCCTGTAAGGAGGCCTGCTGTGAAAGCGTGGGAAGCGCAGCCTGGGCCACAGAGATCCCGAAGATTCCCAGGGGAAGCTGCACCAGACGGCTCGCGTAGTAAAGCGCGGCCACGCCGCCCTCGCCCACAATAAAGGCCAGGGAGGCCAGCATGGTGTCCACCAAGACCGAGGCCT
>JAFGIU010000122.1 GCA_016929445.1 Candidatus Omnitrophota bacterium | reverse complement strand
CTTCGGTCAGGATCGGCGTGTAGCTGACCTGCAGGGGTTTGAGCAGCGGCACGTGCCCGTTAAGAAAGTCCGGGGATCCATAAAGAAGCAGCACATGGGCCAACAGGGATACGGTGAGCGTCAGCCCGAAAATCCGTCCCTGGATCATGAAAGCCCCCATCTGCCGAGCAGAGTCAGGGCCAGCACAATCCCGCCGGCAATAAAGACTCCTGCGGTGATGGCCCAAAAGGCAACCCCTTTCCGGATGCGGAACAGAGAAGCCGCCACCGCGCCTGTGTAGGCCCCGGTCATGGGCAAGGGAATCGCCACAAGGAGTATCAGGCCCAGGACTTCGTACTTCCGGACCATTTCAGCCCGGCGGTCTGTGCGGTCATAGAGCCAGTCTACCCAGCGCCGGCCCAGTTTGTAGCGTGAAAGCCTGTTGCAGACGGGCTCCAGGAGCCAGAGCAGGGGCAAAACCGGCAGAAGATTCCCGGCAATCGAGACCCAGAAAACGGAGCTTGCGGATTGATGGAAGGCCAGAATTCCGCAGGGAATGGAGCCGCGCAGCTCGCTGATGGGCATTGCTGCCAGGAGAAAGACTGCTCCCAGACCCTCAAGGCCTCGTGCAACCAGGGCTTGGTAAAGCTCATTGATGCCCATTGGATCCGGCCTTTACGGGGTTCTGCTGAGCCGCCACAACAGGCGGAACCAGCGTAAGGTATCTATCACTGGATTGATTTCACTCTTGGAGCCGGCGTAAATGCTCCTTACCGGGACCGAGGCAATGATCCAGCCCTTGCGGGCTATTCGCATCAGGAGCTCGGAGTCTGAATCATAGCGGAGGTAGTTCAGGCGGATCTTCTCCAGGACCTTGCGTTTGACAAGACGGTACCCGCACTGGCTGTCCGGCAGATTCTGCCCGCACATGCGGGAGAGCACCCAGGACATGAACCGGTTGGTCCACAGGCGGATCAAAGGCATGCCTGCGGGATTTGCCAGTCTGTTGCCCAAAACGAGCTGCACCTGCTCTTCTTGTGCTGCCTCGATAAAACGTCCAATTTCTGCGGGGTCATGCTGCCCATCCCCGTCCAAAATCAGGGCAGCCTCGAAATTGCGCTCCAAAGCCCAATCAAACCCGACTTGGATGGCCGCTCCTTTCCCTTGGTTGGAATCAAGGATTATGACCTCAGCCCCGGCATGTCGCGCGGCCTTTGCTGTGTCATCCTTGGAACCGTCATCAATGACAAGCGCGGGATATCCGGTCGCTTGAACACGCGCGACCAAGTCCCCGATGTGCCGGCCTTCATTGTAAGCGGGAATCAACACCCCAGCGTTCATTCGTTACTCCCAGAAGCGGTGAAAGATACACCACTGTGCAGGATCCTGGCGCACGACCTTTTCCAAGACACTGGCGTAATCCTGAATGACCCGCCGCACTTCCCCATCCGCGTCTGATTTGGGCGGGGCTATCTCCGGGTGCACTTGAATACAGAAGCCGCCTGAGTCCTGTCTCAAAACAAAAGCCGGGACAAGGGCTGCGCCGGTGTGGGCGCTCAGCCAGGCCGGGCCGCGCGGCAGAAGCAGTTTCTTGCCGAAGAGCTCGATTTCAATTCCTTCCGCAGGATTGAAGTTGCGGTCGCCCAAGATGGCCAACAGTTTGTTCTCCTTCAAGGCTTTAAGACTCCGGCGCAGGGCAAATCCAAACGGGATAACCTCGATTCCGTGTCTCTGGCGTTGCTGGATGAAAAAATTGTTGACGCGAGGGTTCTTATGATTGAGGGCGATAGCGGCGGTGGGGTAGCCCATCAGCGCGAGGGCCATGCCTCCGATCTCCCAGTTTCCGATGTGGGCTGAAAGAATCATAGCGCCGCGTTTGCGGGCCAAGGCCGCTTCAAGAATCTCCGGCTTGCTGATACTCACCTTCTCCTTAACACTTTCCAAGCTCAGGGAACCTGCCCGAAGAAAGTCCACGAGGTACATTCCAAAGTTTCGGAACACACCCCGGGCCATTTCGTCGATTTCTTTGGGCCCGGCCTCCGGGCAAATGATACGCAAATTTTCGCGCACGCGCGTGCGATCCGGTATGGCCACACGGAAGCGTCTGTCCCCTATCCAGCACGCTAGGGCGTATGCCTTATCCAGAGAGAGTCTGGAGGCCAATGCTTGGCCGAACTTGTAGATGAGAAGACTGCTTTTGAACACGAAAATGAATCAGGCTGTGCTTCTCAACGGAACACCGGCCCCGTTGGAGAGTCTTAACAACAAAGAAGCTGAATCGACGGCTGCATTTGGTTTTCCCAATTTAAAGGCGGCATCCCGCATGCGCTTCATACGCTCATGATCCCCGAAAAGTTCTTCAATGGCTCGCAGGGCCTGCACATGATCGTCGGCTTTAACCGCGACACCCGCATCCAAAAGCACCCGGGTATTGTTATTCTCCTGTCCGGGTATGGGCTTGAGAATGACCATAGGCAGCGCTTTAGCCAATGCTTCGGAGGTGGTGAGGCCTCCCGGCTTTGTCACGATCAAGGATGCAATGTTCATAAATAGATCTACATCGTGGCTGTAATGCAAAATGCGGGCGGGATCATCGGGATTCCCCTGGTTTTGAACCAGGGCGTCGTAGAGTTTGGCATTGGTTCCGGCAAGGACCACGGGCTGGATGGGCAAGCGGCTGTTGCGGATGCCGTCCAGCAGTTCCTGAATGGGGCCGTAACCTCCGCCTCCGCCCATAATCAGAACCACAGGACGCGCCGGGTCGAGGCCAAGACGCCTGGCAATAGTCTCTTTGTCGTGCAGCTCGCCGAATTTCGGGTCAATGGGAATGCCGCTCACATGGATTTTTTCATCCGGGACCTGGAGTTGGAGCAAACGTTGGCGCGAGCGCTCACAGCCGACCACATAGGCGTTGACTTGCGGATGTGGCCAGTAATTGTGGGGCATGAGGTCTGTGAGCACTCCGACCAAGGGAGTGTTGAGTTTGAGCTGGGTTTTGATATCCGCAACCATTCCGCAGGGAAAGGCTTGGGTGCAGGCCATGACATCGGGCTCGAAGTCTCGAATCAGACGGATCAGGCGTTTGGAATTCCATTTGTGCACCCAGGAGCGGAGCAGCTTGGTGTTTCGGATGATCCACGGGTTGTCGTACATATAATCCCAAACCTCGGGCCGGGTTTTGATGACCTGCATATAAGTCCCGTTGACCATGCGTTCGAGAATGGGGTTTACATAGTGGAAGGCGTTGAGATTCAGAATATCCAGCGTGGGATCGAAACGCCGCAAGCCATACTCCATGGCGCGCGCGGCACACTGGTGCCCGGAGCTAACCGAAATATACATCAGGAGGATACGCAGCTTGCGCCCGCCTATCACAAGTTCAGTCCGGGCAGGCTCGCCGCTATGGATTACTGTGGCTTGTGTCATCTAGGGCCCCACATCCAGTTTCAGGAATCCTTCGATTCTCTGCAGAGCAATTTTTAGCCGGTCTTCGGGAGAAACAAGGGCAAACCGGACATAGCCCTCACCATACTCGCCGAAGCCCGTGCCCGGCGCGACAGCAACACCGGCTTCCTTGATAAGAAGTGCCGCGAACTCCATTGAGGTTAGCCCACGATACTTTTCAGGAATATGTGCCCAAACATAGAAGGTTGCTTTGGGCTTGTCCACCTGCCATCCGATACGGTTCAGCCCGTCCACAAAGAGATCCCGGCGCTTTTTATAAATTTCCACATTCTTTCGCACACAATCCTGGGGACCTGTCAAAGCCTTGGCAGCTGCCAGTTGAACAGCCCGGAAATTTCCGAAGTCTATGTAGGATTTTGTCTTTGCAAGTCCGTTGAGAATTTTGGAATTTCCGACAACATAGCCGATGCGCCAGCCCGCCATATTGTAGGATTTGGACATGGTATGAAATTCCACAATAGGTAATTTGTCCACGCCCTTAACCTGCATGATACTCGGCGCTTTGTAGCCGTCGAACACAATGTCTGAATAAGCCGCGTCATGGCCGATGATAATGTCCTTATCCTTAGCCCATCGCACGACTTTCTCAAAGAATTCCAGGTCTACCGTGGCAGCGGTTGGGTTGTGGGGATAGCTCAGAAAAAGGAGTTTGGAACGCCGGACCACTTCGTGGGGAATATCGTTGAGGTTCAGCTGAAAACCGCTTTCGCGGGAAAGAGGCACGTTATAAAGAATTCCGCCGGCAAGAATCACGCCGTTAAAATGCACGGGATAAGCCGGATTTGCAACCAAGCCGATATCGTCCGGGTTCAGAAAGGCAAGGCTCAGGTGAGCAATCCCTTCTTTGGATCCTATCAAGGGCACAACCTCGGTGTCGGGGTTGAGATTCACACCAAAGCGGTCGTTGTAGTAGTGCGCGATGGCTGAGTCCAGCTTCTTTTCCACATCATCCCCGGGCCGTGAATAGCGATGGTTCTCGCTATCCTTGGCTGCTTGGATAAGGGCATCCACAATATGTTTGGGGGTGGGCAAATCGGGATTACCCATGCCCAAGTCAATGACATCGACTCCCTGGGCCCGGGCTTGCCGTTTAAGACCGTCAATAATAGTAAAGAGATAGAGAGGCAGCCGCTTAAGGCGGTTGGCCTCATGGATATCGGGTGTATGCTTTTTGCTCTTGGCCATTATTTGCTTTCTTCTTCGAGTAATTCGATGTGGGCGATGGTCTGCCCCACGCGTATTTCTTCGCCTTCTTCAAAAAAGACTTCGCGCAAAATTCCCGTTGCGCTTGCCGGAATGCTGAAGGTTGCTTTATCCGTGGCCATCTCGACCAAGTCAACTCCTAAGGTGACAAAGTCCCCTTCCTCATAACACCAATAGGACACTGTGGCGTCCACAATCCCCTCGCCAATATCCGGCATGATTACAGGAACGATTTTTGCTTCTTTCATCGATTTTGTGCCTTAGCTGTTGCCAATACGTTGATTTCTTCGATGATGGCGTCCGCCATTTCTTGAGTTCCCACCGCGCTTGGGTCATCGCGCCGGAGCTTAAAGTCGTAGGTCACTTTATCGCCCCGGGCAATGACTGTGGCAATGGCCTTTTCCAGGGTCTGAGCCGCGTCTTGTTCGCCCAGGTGTGAGAGCATCTGCACGGCCGACAAAATCGTAGCCGTGGGATTGACCTTGTTCTGTCCGGCATACTTGGGCGCGGAGCCGTGTGTGGGCTCAAAAAGGGCCCCGTTTTGGCCGATATTTCCGCCCGGAGCCACACCCAGACCGCCGATTAAGCCTGCGGCCAAATCGGAAACAATATCGCCGTACAGGTTTGGCAGCACGAGTACATCATATTCCTCAGGCCGCTGAACCAACTGCATGCACATGTTGTCGACAATGCGGTCATCTGCCTGGACTTTACCTGCGTACTCCTTGGCGACTTCCTCGAAGGTGTGCAGGAAAAGTCCGTCTGTGGCTTTCATGATATTTGCTTTATGCACGGCAGTGACCTTTTTCCGCCCCCAGCGAATGGCGTACTCAAAGGCATAACGGATGACGCGTTCGGATCCGAACGGAGAAATGGGTTTAATAGAGATGGCGCTTTTGTCGAAAATGTTTTTGTCCGTGGCCTTCCGCGCGTAATCAATGATGAAGTCCGCTTCTTCCGAACCGCTTTCAAATTCGATCCCCGCGTACAGATCTTCGGTGTTCTCGCGCACAATGACTAAATCAATATTCTCAAAACGGGAGCGCACGCCTTCGTAAGACTTGCACGGGCGCACGCAAGCATAGAGATCCAGGCTCTTGCGCAACTGCACGTTGACTGAGCGAAAGCCTTTGCCCACGGGTGTGGTGATGGGGCCCTTGAGGGCAACCTTGTTTTTGCGGATGGATTCCAGGGTTTCTTCAGGCAAGGGGGTGCCGTATTTTTCCATGGCCTTATCCCCGGCCGGGCACTCTTCCCAGATTATCCTGACTCCGGTGGCATCCACGCAGCGTTGCGCTGCCAGCGCAACTTCCGGCCCGATTCCGTCGCCGGGCAATAAACTCACTTTGTAAGTCACTTCGTCCTCCCTTTCCAATACATTCGTTCTGTAAGGCGTGATGAATATCAGAGTTCGTTCGGATTTTTCATGTAGGCTTTGGCCACAGCCCTGTCGATCAGCCCCACCTCATGGAGTCCCCGAATGGACTGGTCCATCGTGTGCATGCCATGACGGGCGCCCGTATGAATCATCGACGGAATCTGTTCGATTTCTTTTTCCCGGACCAGATTCCGGATGGCCGGAGTCCCCACCATGATTTCGGTGGCAAGAACTCTGCCTTCACCATCGGCGCGGGGCAGCAAGACCTGAGAAACAACTCCCACAAGCGATTCGGCAAATTGAAGCCCGACCTGTTGTTGCTGGTGGGCCGGAAATACATCCAGAATCCGGTGCACCGTCTGGGCTGCGTCCGGAGTGTGAAGCGTGGCCAGGACCAGATGGCCCGTCTCCGCGGCTGTCAGAGCGGTTGAAATAGTCTCGAGGTCGCGCATCTCTCCGACCACAATCACATTGGGATCCTGGCGGAGGGCTCTTTTGAGCGCCTCGGAAAAGCTATTGGTATCCACGCCCACTTCGCGCTGCTTCACAATGCCCATGGCATGAGTGTGCAAGTACTCGATCGGGTCCTCTATGCAAATAATGACCGCCCGTCGCTCGCGATTAATTTGATCCACCAGCGATGCAAGGGTGGTGGTCTTCCCGACGCCTGCGGGCCCGGTGACGAGCAGAAGCCCGTTCTTGCGGCGCACCAGGTCAACGGCGATCGGAGGCAGCCCCAATTCCTCCGGTGTCCTGATCTCCATGAAGATAAACCGAAAGGCCGCGTCCACGGAGCCGCGCTGGCGGTGCACATTGACGCGACAGCGGGTGACCCCCGTGATCGAGAGCGAGAAGTCCAGTTCGTGCGTCTTCTCGAATTCTTTCTGTTGTTCTTCGGTGAGCAGGCTGTAAATGAGCTCTTTAGTTTGGTCCGAGCTCATTGCCCCGAACTTACTGGGGACAAGGTCCCCGTTCACACGAAACATGGGCGGCGCCCCGGGAGTCAGGTGTAGATCCGAGGCCCTCTTGCCGATGGCAAGCTGGAACAAGTCCTTAATATGCACGCTAGCCCCTCCGGAGTCCCCACGTTTCGCAACAGTATGTGATTGGGCAGTTTACCATGTTGCGCAAAACAGGGTCAACGGGTGCTCAGCTTGATGCTGAACTTGTTGCTCAGCTTGGTGTTCAGCTTGGTGTTCAGCTTGGTGCTGAGCACCGGAACTTTTGCAAGGTGTCGCTGAGTGAGCGGGGCAATACCGCTTCGATTTCGATGAAGCCTTCAACGTACTCCCTCGACAAGACCTTTCCCTCATTGTAGATACGGTTTAGGAGAGCCATTTCCTGGTGGGGCAGGCGCAGGCGCAAGGTTTCGACGCGTTCGGCAAGCAGCGCGTCTATCTCTTGGAGCAGGGCGTCCAGGCCGGATCCGTGCAGCGCGCTGATGGGCACTGCGCGGTCCAGATCCCGTGCCAGACGCTTGGCCACCTCCTCGGCGCGCAGCAGGTCCACCTTGTTGATTGCGTGGATCAGAGGCCGGTCTTGGGCTCCAAGTTCCGACAGGACATCGGATACGCTGTGCGCCTGTTGCAGGGCCATCGGGTGGCTGGAGTCCACGACATGGATGAGGATATCCGCCTCCACAACTTCTTCCAGGGTGGCCTTGAAGGCCTCAACCAAGTGGTGAGGCAAGCGGTGCAGAAAGCCGACGGTGTCGGCCAGGATAAAGTGCTGCCCATCCGGAAGCTCTACTGTGCGGGTGATTGGGTCCAGGGTCATGAACAGCGCGGGCGAAACGTTTTGCCGCGCACCGGTCAGACGATTGAAAAGGGTGCTTTTTCCTGCGCTCGTATATCCCACCAACGCGAGGATAGGAGTGTCTTGTTTGCGGCGGCGTTTGCGTTGGGCATCCCGCCGCTCGCGCACCTTGGAAAGATCTGCTTTGAGGTGCATGATCCGGCGGCGAATGTGGCGGCGGTCTTTTTCCAACATCTGTTCCCCGGGCCCGCGGGTGCCGATTCCGCCCCCTAAACGCGAGGCGAGGATCCCCTGTCCTAACAGACGGGGCAGCAAGTAACCCAGCTGCGCCAATTCCACCTGCAATTTGCCTTCCAGAGACTGGGCCCGCGATGCAAAAATATCGAGGATGAGTTGGGTGCGATCCACAGTCTTGACTTTGAGAACAGCTTCCAGGTTTCGTTGTTGGGTGGGACTGAGGTCCTCTCCTACGATCACTACGTTGGCTTTGGTTTCGGCCACCTGCTCCAGCGCTTCCTCGGCCTTGCCCTTGCCTATGAACATGGCAGGTGAAGGTTTCTCTCTCCGGCACGAGATTTCGCCGGCCACCTCAACCCCCGCGCTTTCTGCCAAGGTCTTGAGCTCCCCGGCGAGGAAGCTCTCTTCCCAGTCGCCGACCCAGCTCCTGAAAAAAGTGTGGATCAGGAGCGCGCGTTCCTCTGCCAGCGCTGTCTTAAATGCATCGGGTAATGGCATCGCGAATCTCTATTCTGTTTGTTTCATTTGCGGGTTCCGTCAACTCAAACCATGTGGCCTTGTGCTGGAAGCGGAACCACGTGCGCTGGCGTTTCGCATATTGGCGCGTCTTGGCGCTCAAATTGCGGATGGCATCCTCCGCTTCAAGCGCACAATTCAAGACTGACAGGCTTTCCTGATATCCCAGCACTTTGGAGGCGCTGCGTCCAGGGCCGATACTCCGCAGGTATTGCGCCTCTTCGAGCATTCCGCTCTCAAATCGTTTGCGAACCTGGGCCTCAATACGCCGGGCAAGGCGCTCTTGAGGGCAGTCCAAGGCAAAGAGTTTGAAATTCACTCTCTGCTCCAATCCGTTTTCCGAGCGTGGAATTTCGGAGAGCGGGCGCCCTGTAAGCTTATGCACTTCCAAAGCCCGGATCAAACGCCGGGTGTTGTTGGGGTGGATGCGTTCCGCAGAGTGCGGGTCCACTTGTTGAAGCCGCGCGTGCAAGGCTTTGGAACCTTGTGTTTGGGCCATTTCCTGTAATTCTTCACGGAGCCTCCAGTCAGCAGGCGGCGCCTGGGCCAAACCCGTCAGCAAGGACTTTAAATAAAACCCTGTGCCCCCCACAAGAATCGGGATGCGTCCGCGTTCCAAAATTTCAAAAACCAGCGCGCGCGCCTTAGCCACGTAATCCGCCGCGCTAAAGTCCATCCGGGGATCCTCGGAGCCGATGAGATGGTGTTTGACTCCGGCCATGGTTCGGAGCGCGGGTTGCGCCGTCATCACCGGAAGCCCCGCATAGATCTGCATGGCATCACAACCGATGATTTCCGCGTTCAGCACCTGTGCCAGATCCAAAGACAAAGCGGTTTTGCCCACCGCGGTGGGCCCCATTAGAGCAAGGACAAGAGGTTTGTCATTGGAAGAATCGGCGGAAGACATCAGGGGGCAATAGCGGTGTCAAAGCCCAGATCCCGGAGCTCCCGTTCCAGACGGGTGGCTTGGGATCGGGAATCGAGTTTTCCCACACGCACTCGAAAGAGGGTCTTCTCGCCTTTTTCGTATTCCAGAATATAGGGACTCTGTCCAAGGGAGCGCAATCGCCGGGTCAAAAGCGTCGCCCCCTCGCGTGTGCTGAAGGAACCCACCTGCACAGTAAAAAAGAAACCCTGCTCGGCCATTTCTTTGGCAAGCACGCTTTCAAAACTTTCAGGAAATTCCTTTTGGATCAAATCCAAAGACGAGCGCGCATCGGCCCACTTGCCTTGGCGCAATTGGGCTCGAGACATGCCTAGATAGGCTGTTGCCGCCCGTTCGTCGTGCGGATAGTTGCGGACAAATTCCCGGTAAGACTCTTCGGCCCGCGCGTATTCGCCCCTTCCCACCCAAGCGTCGCCGGAACTGAGGAAGAGTCTTGCGCGGATCTTGCGGGAAGGATTTGCCGCTGCCGCTGTGTCAAAGTAAGTCAGGGCCTCTTCGTAGCGTCCCAGCTTGACCAGAGCCAGACCCCGGTAATACAAGACTTCGGCTTGAGGCGTGTCCTTTTGCATGATCAAGGCGTCGGCTTGTTTGATCACCTGCCAGTATTCCCCGCGCAGCAAGCTCTGTTTCAGACTGTGAATACTGGTGGCTGCCTGGGCCCTGTCCAGAGGCAGAAGGACAAGGAGGAGAGCAAGGAAGCACTTACTCAACCGGAGAGCCGATAAGGGTGTTGGGAGTGGCATCGTCAATACGAACTCGAAGGGTTTGGCCCATCCAGTCATCCGGGCCGTCAAAAGCCACATTCTTGTGATCCGGGGTCCGGCCAAAGAGCTGCCCCTTTTTGGAACGCTCCTCCACCAGCACTTCCTCTATTGTACCGATCCGGCTCAGGTAAATCTCCCGCGAAATCTCCCGCTGCAAATCCAGGAGGATCCGGTTACGGTCTTCCTTCAGGGCCTGAGGCACGTCATCCGGGACCTCCGCTGCCGGGGAATGGGGGCGCGGGCTGTATTTAAAGACAAAGGCGCTGTCAAAGCGCACCTCTTCCATCAGGGAAACAGTCTCTTGGAACTCTTCCGCCGTCTCGCCGGGAAAGCCCACAATGATATCGGTGGTGAGAGCCAGCCCCGGCACAGTGGCCCGGAGTTGTTGGACTTGGTCGAGAAACTTTTCCCGGGTATAACCCCGGCGCATGCGCTTGAGCGTGGTGTCGGCCCCGGATTGCGCGGGCAGGTGGAGGTGCGGGCAGATATTGGGACAGTCCCGCATGGCCTCGTACATGCGCGGCACCGCATCCCAGGGGTGGCTGGTTGTAAAGCGGATGCGTTCAGGGGCGTCTAAAGCGGCAACCTGGCGCAGGAGATCCGCAAAATCGGTTTTAGGTTCCAGGAATTTGCCGTAGGAATTCACATTTTGGCCCAGCAAGGTGATTTCCTTATACCCCCTTTGGACCAAGGACCGGACTTCGGCCAACACACTTTGAGGCGCGCGACAGCGCTCCTTGCCCCGCGTGTAGGGAATCAGGCAATAAGCGCAAGTCTTATTGCAGCCTTCCATGATCGTGACAAAGGCTTTGAAGGGGTGGGTCCGGTAATCAAAACCTGAGGGGGCGTCCAGATCCCGGGCAAATTCGGTCCGGAGTTTGGGTCCGCCGTTGCGCGATTCCCGCAGCTCCTCGACATAACCGGGAATGCGCTGGATTTCCCCCGGCCCGCAAACCAAATCTACATGCGGGAGCTTTTTCCGGATTTCGGCTTGATGGGCCTGGGCCATACAGCCCAGCAAACCGAAGATTGTGTGCGGCCGTTCCTCTTTGAGGTACCTGAGCTGGCCGAGCTTCCCCCAGACTCGATCTTCGGCGTGTTCGCGCACCGAGCAGGTGTTCATCAGGATGAGATCCGCGGTTTCGGGCAGGTCGACGCGCGCATATCCGCGCGCAATCAACCCTGCGAGGATTTCCTCCGAATCCCGCTCGTTCATCTGGCATCCGAAAGTTTTCAGAAAAACCTTCTTTTTTGTATCTATATGATATTGATTCATTTACATATTTGAGCCATTAATGAGCCAATCGAGCCATTTCAGTTATTATCAAATTGATTATCACGTTTCACGACTTATGATCACGTTTACGCCAGCGGGCACCTCTACCGGTTCCAAGCACCTCAACCTTCCCCTTAGCTCGAAGTTCTTCGAGAATCACTCGAATCATCGGACGACTGACACCCGGGCACTCGCGTTGTATCTCAGAAATAGCAAATTCACCGGATTGCCGCTCAATTATCTGTGTTACTATTTGCGTCTTGGCGCCTCTGGCGGGTTTTATCTGCTTTGCCCGATAACGAGCGGCTTTAAGCGCGCCTTACCAACCGTAACGCCTTCAATACGGTTTGAGGACTCGGCATTTTCAATAAGAGCTGTTTCAAGAAGCGTTTTTAATACCTGCGGTGACTGTTTGGCGTATAATTCCTGCTTGCCTTTGTGTTCGGCAATGGAATTCATCAGCCAGACCGGGCCTAAAGGTAATTTGACATCTTCTCTCTTGAATGAGTTCATCTTGGCCTCTTTTGCTTCGCCTTGTATTCCTTGATCAGCTCGCGCATGATCGCCGCTATGGAGGCTTCCTTGTCCTGCTTCTGACGCTCGAGCGCCTCCTGCTTTAAAAAGAAATAGAGGTCATCCGGAATATCCAGCGTTGTCCGGTGCATCTTTTCATTGTTTCTGGTTACTCGCATGGTATTAACCTCTCTATTTTTGAATGGCAGAATACGAAAAAATCTTGTGGCTGTAATTATGGCATTATAGCATTTTAAGTTTTGAAAGGAAATGGTATTTTCGCTGATGCGGATTTTATTGTTGCGGCGGGATTACAGGACGGATTCTTGAAGCTTGCCGGTCGTGACATCTTGCTCGATAACCTTTCCCATGCGCCTACCTCCCTTTTTGGGTCAAAAAGGCCATAGGTTCGAGCAGCTGGCAAGGGATTATTAACGGCAGTCCATGTTACTTCTCTGCGATAACGAGCATTTCGAAGTCGCCGGTAGTCAGCTTGTCGTTTCGTGAATATGCCCCGAGCTTCGAGCCGAAGATATCGATCTTTTTGAATCCAAGCGTCTTCAAAAGCCATGTTATTTCGCTTGGTACGTAATAACGCTCGTTACACTTAAGTTCCTTTTTATTGCCAGAATCGTCCTCAATGACTGTGGTGTTATGATCACGCAAGGTCATCAAATCAAAGGAACAGTTTTTACACTGAGACTGCCCTTCTTTTTGCTGTGACTCATAGAATTCCTTGACCGAATGAAACAGCGGGAACAACCCGTTTAATGTGGTGAAAATGAGCTTGCCCCGGCCGTTCAAAGACTTGGCCGCGCTCTTGAGGATCGCGAAGTTCATTTCATCTGTTTCCATCAGAGAAAACCCGCCTTCGCATAGCATAATGGCCAGATCGAATTCGCCGTCAAATGGAAGGGCCCGCGCGTCATGCTTCTGGAAATTGATTGTCAAACCTGCCGCTTTAGCTTTCTCCCGCGCCCTTGCAAGCTGTGACTCGGAAAGGTCAACGCCTGTCACTTTATACCCTCTTTGTGTCAGCTCGATAGCGTGGCGGCCGGTGCCGCAACCGATGTCGATGATCTTTAAGGATTTATCACGGCTAATCTCCTGCTCAATAAAGTCGCACTCGCCCGCAGTGCCCTGAACAAAGCATTCTTTGTCGTATTTGTGGGCATAGTTCTCAAATAATGATTCATACCATTGTTTCATTTATTAAACGGCTCCAAATCACTCCCCCACCGCCGCTACAGCAAGCCCGGCCATAGTGTTACGATAAATAGGCCAACCGTCAGCCATAAGTTTGGAGGAAGACGTTCATCGGCTATTCTTGCGCAGGGGTGTCCAGTTTCTTGAGGATTTCCTCCAGCCCCATGCGTTCGCCGGAAAGGAGCCGGCGGTAGCGGTCTTCATCATGCCCGGTCGTCACCTTGGGGGAGGCTACCGCATAGCTGATCCCCTTTTGCGCGAGAATATCCATCATTCCGGTCGTATGGAAACCGCCGGTGATGAGCACGGCAAAATCCACATCCAGAAAATCCATCCGTTCCAGGGTGTGCTGCACCATGACTTGGTCGCGCTGGTGTGCCAGGTCATAGAAATTCTCCACTTCGGGCAGATAGGCTTCCAAGAGCTTGGAAAATTGCTGCCAATCCACCGGTTTGCGAAGACCTTGCCCTTGAGCCAGGGCCGGTAGAATTTCCTGGTATTGGCTTGCCAGCGAAGGCCCCTCTTGGGGATAGCCCAGTTCGTAGAATTCTTTCCAGGTTCGGGCATTGAGCTTCAGTTCAAAGGCCTCGATCAGCAAGCTTTGGGCGCGGTCGATTCTCGCCAGAGACTTTTGGTTCTCATTCTGCAGAAGCTTGGCCTGGACCTCGCCGTAGACCTTTTGAAATTCCTCAAAGAGCACGCGGTGCTCCACGGTCTCGGACAACTCCATATATTCGATGGCCTGTCCCAATAACTTGGGCTGTTCCTTCTTCTTGAGATTTTGGGCGCTGAGTTCCAGCAAGAAACGGTAGAAGCCGGTGGCCTTGATCTGCTGCGCTTTAAATGCCGCGCTCTTTTCCAGCAGAGGGGTGAGCGCTTCGGGCCCCTGCTTGCTCAAGTCACCGGTCAGACGTTTGAGGAGCTCCTGGACTTCCTTATTGACGCTGTCCAAATCCACCTTTTGTTCCATTTCGCCCAGGCGGGCAAGCCGTTCGATATTGGGATAGCCCTCGCTCAAAGAAATCCCCGCATCTGAAGCCGTTTTCTGAACAAAGCGGATGTATTTTGAAATACTGACAGATCCGTCTGTGTATCCCCTTTGCTGTGCATCCAGCTCGCGGAGTTCCGGGCTGTAGACCGTCAGCTTGAGTTCTTGGAGCAGATCCGAGATCGCTTCCAGCAGCGGGGCCAATTCCTTGTGATGTTCCTCCACCAGCAAATGGCTCAGGAGGTGGTCCAAGTAGAGCTCAGGGGTCTCAATGCCCCAGATCTCCATATCCGGGCCTTCGGATATGGCCAGGTACTCTGCGCCGGTGAGCTCCCCTTGTTCCAAGAAAACCTTGGCGACCCGCTCGCGGATCTCCTTGATAGGGAAAGAGGCGACCGCGGAAGTGTCGACCAAGCCCGCGGCGCCCTCCAGGCACACGAGTCTGAGCCCGTGCTCCTGTACCAGGCCTTTGAGCACTTGGCTGGCATTGAACTGGGCCTCGGCGTGCGTGTGGAGATCCTGGAGATGGAGAATAAAACGGGTTGCGTTCGGTGTGGAATGCCTTTCAGTAATCTGTCCGAATTCAGGGTTCAGGGCCAGCGTGTTTACGTCCGCCGGTGTTACGGGTGAGGGGGATTCCGCAGGGGCCTCGGGAAGGGGTTTGGTCGGAGCCGAATGGCTCAGGCCGGCAAAGGAAACGCAGAATCCCGTCAGGAAAATGAAAACAAGGGCGGGCCGGAATCGATAGGGCCTTTTCATAGAGCTACTCAAAGGTGCCGGGTTGAGCGTCGGCAGGGTTCTGTCCGCTCCGGGCCTTGAGTTGCTCTTTGAGCTGCCGGTTCTCTTCCAGGACTTCCTTCATGATGTGCTTCATCATGCCCCGGCCGAAAGCCAGGCCGAGAAGCGCAAAAATAATGCCCATCAAAAAGTAAAAGCCGTCCAATCCGATAAAACGCTCCACGGAAACGATCCTTACCGTAATAAGGTAGCAGCAGATGAGCAAGGGGATGACGCTCATGACCGCAAAGGCGGTATTGAACTGTTTTGATGTTTGCTCCGGCCAATACTTTTCAGATTGACTCATGATGACTCCTTTTTTGCCGGTTCTGTGGCAGAACCGTTTATTTGAACAAATCCGGCTGCTGGGTACACATTACCTGAAGCGCGCACCGAAAGGAATAGGCCGCAGTTTTGCAGCATCCCTCTGGCTTACATCTTGAGGACGAGTTTTCCGCGCACGTGTCCTTTTTCCAGCTCTTCGTGGGCGGCACACACCTTCTGAAAATCATACTCGCCTTGCACGCTTACCCGCAACTCCTTCCGGGCCAGAAAACCCGCCAGCCGCTTCAGTTGGGAACTGTTCGGACGCACAGTCATGCCGCGCACGCTCAGATCCCGGTCTTGTACCGAATTCAAAATCTCCGCAGCCGAGGCCGTGGGCAAGGTGACCAGGCGTCCTCCGGGTTTGAGGCAGGCCAGCGCTTCAACGCCGGTCTGTCCCCCCACTGCATCCAATACAAGATCCACCCCGCCCACGGATTTGGCGAGCGGGCCGCTTGTGTAGTCCACGAACTCGAAGGCGCCCAGACTCAAGACAAACCCGCGATTTTTCTCCGATGCCGTGGCAATGACGCAGGCTTTTGCGTCCCGGGCCAACTGCACGGCCAGGTGCCCGACTCCCCCTGCCGCGGCCAGGATCAAAACGCGCTGGCCCTGGCCGCACTGGCCTTCATCAAACAGGGCCTGGTAAGCAGTGAGAGCCGCGAGCGGGGCGCCTGCAGCCTCGGAAAAGCTCAGATCAGGGGGTTTGAGACAGAGCTCCGGGGCTTCGGCCAGGGCGAATTCGGCATGGGCTCCTCCTCCAAAAGGAAAGCCCGCCATTCCAAAGACAGCCTGCCCGGCCCGGAATTCAGTGACGGCGGCGCCGCAGGCCACGATCTCTCCTGCCAGGTCATAGCCGGGGGTCCAGGGAAGCGCCTTTTCAATGTGCCGGGCCGCAAAGCCAAGACCCCGGCGGGTCTTCCAGTCGATGGGATTGAGGCCCGCGGCATGGACTTTGATGAGGACTTGTTCGGGATTGGGGGACGGGACAGGAAGTTCCTCAACGCAAAGGACCTGCGGGTCTCCAAATCTCTGCAGCTGTATTGCCCGCATCGTACTCAAGCCTGTCCCTTTCCGGAGGAGGTCATTTGTCCCAGGTCTTACGCAAGTAGCCGGCCCTGCCTGATCTGGTTTTATATTGTTCGTAAGCCCTGGGGGCTTTTTTGTAGTACTTCTGGTGGTCTTCTTCAGCCGGATAAAATTCACTCGCAGGCACAATCTCGGTCACGATAGGCCCGCTAAAGAGACCGGATTGCTCCATCCCGGCTTTGGAGTTCTCCGCCTGTTCCCGCTGTTCTTCCGAAAGGTAGAAGACGGCGGTCCGGTACTGCGTGCCGTAATCCGCGAACTGGCTGTTGAGCGAGGTGGGGTCGATATTTTGCCAAAAAACCTCCAGCAAGTCCGCATAACTGACTTGGCGGGAATCATACTCAATCTCCACGGCCTCGGCATGTCCGGTTTTTCCGGTACAAACCTGTTCATAGGAGGGATCCGGAAGATCGCCTCCGGTGTATCCGACTGTTGTCGAAAGAACTCCGGGGATTTCATCATAAGGCGGCTGCATGCACCAGAAGCATCCGCCGGCAAAGATGGCCTTTTCCACCCAAACACCTCGTTCTGGTTGCGCCCCTGCCGGGGTGCCTATGTGCCATGTCAAAGTTAAAACCATGAGCCCGAGAATCAGTCTTTTCATAACGCGTTGAGTTCCTTCCGCAATTCGGCTAAACGTGGGTCTTCGCTTGAAAGTTGTGGCTCAAGCGTTTCGCAGATCTCCAAACCCTTTTCCTTCTGCCCGGTCACCAAACAAGCCCGCGCCAGGTTCAGCCCGAATAAAGGGCTGTGGGTCCCTGGATCATAGAGGTTGAGAAGCAGCTCCAGGACCTGTTCCGCGTGCCCGTTCTTGCCCAGATCTCCGGAAATCATGAGCAGCGCGTCCGTGTCCTGCGCCGCCCGGGGCAGGATTTCGCGATAAAGAGCCAAGGCAGGATCCAGCTTCCCCTGTTCTATAAAGGAGCGCGCCACCCAAAGCTGGGGCCTCCAGGCTCCCTCGATTCCGGCTGCTTTTTCCATGGCAGCGGCCAGGGCCTCCAAGCCGCCCTCTTGGTAGTGGATGCCTCCCCACCAGGAGAGCGCATAGAGGCTGTTCGGGTCTTCCTGCAATGCCTGCCAGAGTGTTTGCCGCGCTTCTTCCTCCCGGCGGGTGTCGGACTGCAGAACGGCAAGCAGGTAAAGCAAGTCGCTGCTTGAACCCTGAGCGAGCAAGTGTTCTTGAATCTTACGCTCCACTTCCAGAACAAAGCCTTCTTGAAGCGCGTCACTTAAGACTGTGTAGAGTTGCGCGGGATCATTCCGGGCCTCTTTGACCGGGCCGGCGTAGACCATGTCCCAGTACTCTTGCGCCGGAATCGATACGTCCCGGCCCGAGGCGTCTTTAACGGTGATGCGTTCCGGAGAAGCCAGGGACATGACGGCACTATAACTGACGATGCCGCAGAGAATACATGAAAGCAGGAGTCGTTTCACAGTCCGATATCTAGCAGAAGTTCGACAATTCGATTCAGGACTTGCGTGAGCCGCGGATGGGTTCCCTCGAGCACAACAATGGATTCATTCAAAGAATCCCGCAGCTTTCCGCTCTCTTCGGAATCCGCCGGATTCCGGGCGCTTTTTTCCAGGGCTTCAACTAAGCCGTCCAGGCGCGCCCGCTTTTGGTTGTCCACGCCCTCCAGCGAGGCAATTTGAGATTTTAGTTCAGCCAACAGTTTGTTTAGTGCATCCGGACTCATTAATCACTCCCCGTATCAGGTGCATAGGTCTTGCCGGAGCCCATCATGACGCTGATCGGCCGGAGACCCTCCACATTTTCACACACAATTTTGATTCCCGCGGCAATAGGCACTGAGAGCAGGGCTCCGACAAAACCCCAGAGCCACCCCCAAAAAAGCAGGGAGATGAGCACGACCACCGGGCTCAGATTCAGGCTATCCCCCAAAACCTTGGGAGCGATTCCGTTCCCGATGACCATCTGGATCGTGAGCAAGGCCGATAAGGCGGCTATTGCAGGCCAGAGACTGGGATAAAACTGGACCAGCGCCAATAGGATGGGAGGGATCGAGGCGATAATCGATCCGATGGTTGGAATGAAGTTCAGAAGGAAGGCCAGCGCCCCCCAGGTAACGGCGAAGTCCACCCCGATGAGTGAGAGCGCGATCCAAACCAGAAGGCCTGTGGCAAAGCTGATCAAGAATTGAACCCAAAGGTACCGGGATATTTGCCGCGAAATGGAGCTGATGACTTGCGCAATCTGCTTGGCAGGCCCTTGGCTGAAGGCCTTCTCGACTTTAGCGCGGAAATACGGTTCACCGGAAAGCATGAAAACTGTAAAGATCATGATCAGAACAAAATTTGAAAGAATGGACACCACTGAACCCGAAAGTGTGACCAGCCAGCCGCCGATTGTTTGTCCCCACTGAATGTCAGCCAGTGGGTCGTCAGACATGTTGAATCTCTCGGTCACCGTGCTGATCAGCTCCATTAACTTGGCGTGATATCTGGGGAAGGCATCGGTAAAGGCCGCGACGCGCTGGTTCAAAAACATGACGGTCACATAGCCGATAGCGAAGACCATGATGAGCACTGCGGTAATGGCTAACCACCGGGGGATTCTCCGCCTGGCCATTTGGTCCACAGCGGGAGCAAGAAGGAAGGAAAGCAGGACGGCGATAAAGAGGGGCACGATCACAGACTGGGCTGCCTTGAGCACAAATCCCACTGCAATAAGAGTCAGTGTGCCCAGCAGTGCAATCGAGACGCGATTATCGTTCACTCAGTGTTTGCCCCCGGTCTTTGAATCCCCGTTATTATGCCGCATTGCATATTTGAGATCAAACCGGAGAGTACTTGCGCGGGCAGAGTCAGGCGCTTAGGAGGGTTCAAGAATACCAAGCTTGATCTTCAGCTCCTCCCATTCGGGGGGTTCCAGCACATGCTCCGCAATATCGCAAACGCCTTCAAAAACCTCTTGAGGCTCGTCTTTTCTTACCGCAGCCAGCATGGCCGCGCGCTCGTGGACATTAAGAGCGGGCAAAAGCACTTCCAGATCCTGCATGGCGTCCTCGGCGCCGCGACTGTCCTCAAAAGCATCCATTTGTGCGGTCAGCTCTTCATCGCTGCAATATTTCCAGAGTTCGGCCATGGTTTTCGCCTCGTCATGATCCAGATGCATCAGATATTCAGCCACAAAAAAATTATAGGAGCGGTAGAACTCCAGGCCCATTTTCATCCGCTCTTCGAGACTGCAGTGCGCCTCTTTGAGCTCTTTCCAACGAGTCTCAATGTCGCACAGGCTTTCCTCGTGCTCTCTGTGCTGGGTCAACAGAGGTTTCTTGCTTTTTGGGCTTTTTTCCTCGAGCAAAGGATGGATAAAGATTTCTTCATGGCGGGCATGATCCCGCAGCAACCGGGCAATCGCACGGAATTCCATACCTAATTCCTCGACGACTTGGTTGTCGGCAAAGTCGGCAGAGCCGATTTTCATAGAGAATTGGAAGAGTTTAGACCGCAGGGCTTTGTGGATAAGAGTGTAGAAATCGACCCGGCAGGATAAATATAAAGGTCTCACGGCAGTCTCTCCGGCAAGTGTTCAAACACCACACCAGTTTGCGCCAACAAAGCCCGCCTGTCCACGGGCTTTTAACCGGCCTATGGCCCGGGCTTGGATCCGGCGTCTTGACGGAGGAACAAGCTTTACTTAACTATCTGTTAATAAGCAGTTTGCGAGTTAGCAAGCCCTAGCTGAGCCCGGATGGCGGTCTGAACTTCATCCACGCTGTTTGCGCCGTCAACCGTAACGACAAGGCCTTTTTCCCGGAAGACATCCAGGACCGGTTCGGTTTGGGTGTGGTAATCCTGAAGGCGGTTGCGCACCGCGGCTTCTGTGTCGTCCGCGCGCGCAACAAGGGTTCCCTGACAAAGATCGCAGGTGTCCGCGACTTTGGGCGGGCTGAAAACCAGATTGTAGTCCTGCTTGCACTGGCTGCAGTGGCGCCGGGCCAGAACTCTCCGGAGGACGATTTCATCCGGCACATCAATGTGGATGACGGAGTCAATTTCATAGCGGTCGAGAAGAAACTGGGCTTGGGAGGGATTTCTAGGGAAACCGTCCAGAATGAATCCGTAGTTCCAGTCATGCTGATCCAGGCGGCCGCCGACAATCTCCTGAACGATTTCATCGGGCACAAGCCTGCCCGAGGAAACAATTTCGTTGATCTTTGCGGCAAGTTTGGTGTGCTGCCGGATATTCCATCGAAAAATATCCCCCACACTGATGTGCACAAAATCAAAGTCCTGCGCAAGCCGGCTTGCCTGCGTGCCCTTTCCGCAACCCTGAACGCCCATAATCACATACTTGTGCATCCAATACTCCTTATCTGAGTTTTGATTCAACTGCCCGGATCACGGCCTCGATGCCCGCAGACTTGGGCACAAAGGGATAGCCGCCCAAGACCTCGCCCAGTGCCTCTTCCTCGCCCTCTTGCACCATGTCGGTCACGAAGATGACCGGGATCCGCTTGAGAGAGGCGTCCGCTTGAAGATAGGCCGCAATCGTTCCCCCGTCCAGATCCGGCATCATATAGTCGAGGAGGATCAGGTCCGGCCTGAAGGAAAGCGCGGCCGGAATAGCTTGGGCCGGCTCGTTGACTTCGCGCACTTCAAAATGCCCGGTCCCCTCCAGCGCTGTTTTGAGCGTTTGCGTGACGGACGGGGCATCATCCACTGCCAGGATACGCTTTTTGTCCATGCCTACTTCTCCGTGACTTCAGCATGTAAGTGAGAGTCGCAGGCCAAGGAATTTGTGATCAGGCAGCCTTGCTCGGCTTTTTCCAGAATACGCCTGGCTTTGTCCGGATCAGTGCCGGCCGGGACCGCCAACCTGGCCTTGATTTGAAACCCGGTAAAGCGCATTTGCTTCTCCACTTTGTCCAAGGTCCCCTCGGTTTCCACCTGCAAAGATTTCCATTCGAGCTTGAAGCCCCGGGCCAATGCCCTGAAAGTCAGTATAAAACAATTCGCCACGGCCGCGGTCAATAGATGTTCGGGAGACCACTTGTCCCCGGGCCCGTCGAAATGCGCCGGCGCTGCAGTATTCAGATCAGGGAGTCCCCGGGACTCCACAAGAATGTCTCCCTCCGGCTCTCCCTTAGCCTGGACTTCATAATGATGGGGCAATGCTTGCATACGCGCTTCTCCTGTATGGATAGTTGTCTCGTTGAGGTAATTCGCCGGAAGGGAGGCCTTCGGTCCTTTACTTTGCCAGTTTGTTGTAGAGCCAGGCAAAGAGAGCGCCTCCGATCAGTGCGTCCAAAAAGGCGTACAAACTGCCGATGACCACGCTGCTGTAACCTCCGCCCGCATGGTAACCGGGATAGATGGAGTCCACAAGCTGCAGAAACAGCCCGCCGTAGGCAGGAACAAATTGGTTGCAAATTCCGACCAAGAAAACCGCTACTGCCCAAAGAATTCCGCACGCGAGTCCGAGGCCCTTGACCGATAGCTTCATGATTTCCTCCTGGGTTGCACTGCATTATGCGCATAAGCTACGGGAATTTTAAATAAATTTACTACATACTAAATACTTTTACCTAGATGTTACAGTATTGGCATCCACCTTGCTTCCTAAGAACACATGTCAAAGAAATGCTTTGCCCATCCATTGCTGGTTTTATCCCTGGCCCTGCTTATGGGTGCGGGCGCGCCGGCCTCTGCCTGGGCCCTCCCGACCTTCCAGGCCTATATTTCCGGGGCCACTGCCATGGACAAGTTCGGGGACGAGGATACCTGGTTCTCCACCGACAATCCTCTCACCTTATATGTGGTAGGCGCATACGGTTCCAACACCACTTCCCTGGACAATGTCACCTTGGTTTTAGCCACTCCGGAAGGTGAATCCGGGAGTATCGGGATTGTCACTTTGGACGAAACCCCCAGCTTGGTTACAGTGGCCGCGATAAACTCCTCTGGAGCAGCCAATGAAGACATTTTAACCGATGTGGCTGGTTTGGACGGGTACGACAGCAAGGAAGACTTCGAAGTTTTCAATATGAACCAGCATGCGCCTTCTAAAGACGATCTCTCTGATTTCCTGATTTACAACCTGGGAAGCTTTGATAATTCCGAGTCCTCCTTGAAAAACTACAACGCTGACGACGGAACAATCACCGCCACTTCGGCGATTGGCGAGCAAAAAGAATACCAGATCGCAATCACCGGCTTCACCTACGTGCACTTCAGTATCTACGGACTGGAGACCACCGTTACCGGGGGATCCAACAATCCGAAGACAACCTGGAAGTGGATGGAAAACCCCGCTTCACACGATGCGACCTGGGACCCTCCCCCGACCGATACGCCGCCTGTTCCCGAGCCCTCGACCTTGGGCCTGCTTGGACTGGGCTTTGCCGCCTTGGCGCGACGGCGCCGCAACCGCAAGTCCTAATCTAATCCCGCTCTTAGGAATCCTTCAAGAATACGCTCTATGCTAAAATGACGCCATGCTTCGCCGCAGTCTTGCCCAGAAACTTTTGGACACCCTCAGTTTTCCGCTCCGCGCTTTCCTGCTCATCGAAAAGGACCGTTTTGGTTTGAGCTCTTTGGCCACGGACCGCTTTGATTTTGTGGCCCAAGAGGTGCAAGGCTTCACTCTGGACGTCGGGTGCGGGAAGCATAACCTATTTGTTTCCAAATACTTAAAAGGGCATGGAAAAGGGATTGATCTCTACCCGTATGAAGGCCTGAGTGAAGAAAATCTTGTGAGCGACCTCACCCGCTTTCCCTTTGATTCGTCTACCTTTGACACGGTCACCTTTATCGCAAATCTCAATCACGTGCCGCAGTCCCAGCGGGATGCCGAGTTGAGCGAGGCATTCCGGGTGCTCAAGCCCGGCGGCAATATCGTGGTGACCATGGGGAACCCCCTGGCTGAAATTCTGACGCACAAGGTGGTTGAGGTATACGACCGCTTTCTCGGGACAAACTTTGACATGGACAACCAGCGCGGCATGCACGAGGAAGAAGCCTACTATCTCCTGGACTCCGAAATCAAAGAACGCTTAGTCCGCGCCGGATTTGTGTTGCTCAGGAAGCGCCGTTTCTGGACTCAATGGGGTTTGAACCACCTGATTGCGGGCTGCAAACCGCAAGGCTGACCAATCCACCTCAAAAATCCGGATGCCGGTTCCGCTCACAGGGTCCTGTTCTTCATTGACGAGCTTGAATCCCGGGAGCCTGATTCCTCTGTAATAGAAGAGTTGGTAGGCCATGCTCTTGAGCAAATGGGGATTGCCGGACAAAGCATAATATTCCCCTTCCGCGTTTACGGTGAGCAAGGATTCTTCAGGATAACCTGCCGGGTTGGGCATTTCGCGAAGTCCGCCGCCGGGGTCCACCACAAGAATACTCCCGAATTCGCGGCGTTCACCGCCGGCGGCATCCAGCCTCCAGGCTCTTTTCGATGCCGGGTCGCAGAAAACATTCCCTTCAAACTCGGTGACACTTCCCGCCTGTCCGATGGCTGAGAGCTTGGGGCTCGGATGCGTAACCACATGGGTGTGGTAAGCAGACGGCGACAAAGCAAAGAGTTCCCTCTTGTAGGAATCCGATTCCAAATTTGTTGAAGCAATCACCCGCCCCTGCGCCAGGAGTTGGTCCCTTGCCTTGAAGAAATTCCAGCCCGCCATCAGCGCCATATCCAGGATGCTGTCCAGCATATTGGTGTAGAGCAAAACATAAACCGGCGGAGGATTCTGGTCTCCGTGAGTGAGACCCAGCAAACGAAGTTTTTGTGCTTCGGACATCTCCACAGGCAAGAGTCTGTGCGCACCGGAGCGGCTCACCTTGACGAGCTCGTTGACTGCGGCAACAGCATCCGGCAAGGGCAAGCCCAGATCCAACAAGTAGTCCACAGCGGCGTTTCCGTTGGTGGAAAGCATTCGTAAGATCCCCAGGGCTTCCAGTGAATTTTCAGCCATAAAGAAGCGGGCAGTCCAGTAAGCCTCGGGGAAATACTGTGTTTCTCCGTCCGTGAACACAGCGCGCCCGGCAATTGCGCGGATAAAATGTCCCGGCGGCCACCACGACTGCACTATGGCGTTTTCCGGGCTATTGTGACGCAAAACGGTGAGAGCCTCATACCATGCGTCATTCATGATGGGCTTTGTCCGCATGGCCGTTGAGTGCGCGTAAGCCAGTTGAACCGGCAGAAGAACGGCGATCAGCAGCAGCGGCGCAAAACGGAACCGGAAACTGCGGTTTAACCACTCCACACACCAAGCCACATAGAGGGAGAGCGGCAGGACCCAGAGCAAAGCAAAGCGTTGCGCTTTCAGCGCCAAAACAAGCAGCGGAATCCCGATCAGCATGCCCACGATCCACTGAACCCGGTCCAACTCCGAGCCGGAGCGCCGCGCATGCAATCCAAATCCGGCAATCCCGGCCACAGCAGCCAGGGTGCTCAGGTAATTGCCGCTCAGTTGCACCAACCGGTGAAAAGTGGGGCCTTGGGCTTCGCCCACGGCAATCAGAATATTGGGCCAAAGCTCCGCCTCAGAGCTGGAAAACTTGAGCAGCAGGCCCAGGGCATTGTCCAAAGAGAAGAGCAGGCCTGCGGGTGTCAGAAAAGCCATGCCGAATCCCAAAGCCAATATCAGGTACCAAGGCAAATAGGCCCGGCGTAAATAGGGGCTGAACGCGCACGCGAGCACAAGCAATCCGCAGATAAAGGGCCATCCCGCCCAGAACAGGGCATAGAGGGCGGTCAGGAACCCGCCCAATACAGCGGCCAGGGCCGAATGCCCTCGAACCCTGAAGGCCAGAAAAACTGTGCACAGGATCAGAATTGGGAAGAGCAAGTTGTAAGGATCCGTGTCGTACCAGCCGAAACTGCTCCGGCTGATGAAGATGGGCGCAAACAAGAGCGTGGCTGTTCCGGCAATTGCGGAACCGGACGACAGTCCCAGAGTCAGCGCCAGGCAGAAAAAAGCCAGGGCGCAAAGACAAGAGAGCCCCAGGGGCACTTCGGCCAGGGTGGCCATGAGACCGGCTCCGTGATTCCGGATTTGCCGGACATGAAACCACATCACGCCTAAATAAGGGTGGGCATTGATGGGGGACCAGGCTCCGTGCGGGGCGCGCTTGAGCGGATCAAAGGCCCGGCCCGAGGCCACCTGGCCGGACACCCTCCCCTTTTCCAGGATCGTATTTGTCAAATGAAAGTAGTGGTAGGAATCCGCTCCGGTGAGATAGTGCCTGGAGTAACCGCCGCGTGCCTGCCGCCTCTTTGTGTCTTGTAATCGGTCAAGCGCTTCTTGATATTGCTCCTGCTGAGTCGAAATCAATGTCTGAAGCTGGGTTTCCACCCAGGCTGCGCGCTGGTCTTCATTCCAATCCGGATTCGCGGCAGATACCTGGCCTTGGAGCTGAAAGCGCAGCTGGTCCTGCAGTTCCCGGCTGAGGTCCAGGGACTCGATTCGCTGATCAAGGGAGCGGAGCAGGCGCGGAAAATAAGTGCGGTAATACAATCCCAAAAAACAAACAGCGGCAAGGACGGCCAGAACCGTGACCCGCCGCGAGATTCGCACTATAATGGAACGCATGGATGAATCCAAAGTTCTTGTTGTCATTCCGGCCTATAACGAAGGGCGAATCATCCGCCACGTTGTTCAAGAAATTCTTCAGCACTATCCGGAGTGCACGGTCCTGGTGGTGAACGACGGCTCCTCCGACAATACCGCGGCCGAAGCCATCAAGGCCGGGGCAAAACTTGTTTCCCTGCCCTTTAACCTTGGCATCGGCGGGGCTGTTCAAACTGGGTTCAAGTTCGCCCATCAAGAAGGCTTTGATGTGGTCGCCCAGATTGACGGCGATGCCCAGCACGACCCGCTTTACCTGGCCTCTATTCTGGAACCCGTGCTCTCGGGAGAGCTGGACCTTTGTATCGGAAGCCGTTTTCTCAACCAGGACTCGGGGTTCAAATCCACTTTCCTGCGCCGTTTCGGGATCCGCTTCTTTTCCGTTTTGCTCAGCCGGCTTACCGGCGTTCCGCTTTCCGATCCGACTTCGGGCTTCAGGGCCTGCAACAAGAAACTCCTGTCTTCCTTTGCTTCCTATTACCCGATGGATTTTCCGGAACCCGAGGCGATCCAGGTGGCAAAACGCCTGGGCGCCCGCATCGGAGAAAGACCTGTGGTCATGCGCACCCGGCTCGGCGGAATTTCCTCCATACGATATTTTACAACCCTATACTACATGGTGAAGGTCACTCTCGCCATACTCATCGACACTCTTCGGGAGAAGTCATCGCAGGAGGATACGCGTGCAAGCTAAACCCTTTGCAATCGTCATTGCCCTGTTCGTTTTTCTGGGTGTGATCCTGTTGATCCGGCGTCACCGGATGACCCTGAAGTACGCGCTTTTCTGGCTCTGCACCTCGACGATGGTCCTTTTCCTCGCAATCAACGACGGGTTGCTTTTCTGGTTCAAGGATCTTTTCGGCTTTGTGCTGGCCAGCAACTTTATTTTCTTCCTGAGCACCGTGTTTCTGGTAGTCCTGTCCCTCATGCTGACGGTGTATGTGAACCAGCAGAATGACCGGGCCGAGATCCTGGCTCAAAAAGTGGGGATTCTGGAACACGAGATCAAGGAATTAAAGCGCAAGTAGATCTTCCGGCCCGGAAGCCGCGCTGACGGCAAGGGCCTTGGGATGAAATTCAGGGACCAGTTCTTGGAGTCTGGTCAAAATTCCTTGCACGTCATTCGCGTTTGCCAGTTGCCACAATGCCTCCACGCTCTCAAATAAGGACTCGTGGTCGCGCGCTTCCAGCGCATCGACAAAAATGCGTTCGGAAAGGGTCTCTTGGATACCCTTTCCCGCGGTAAGCAGCTCCTCGTAGAGCTTCTCGCCCGGCCTTAACCCGATGATCTTGATGTCGATGTCTTTGTAGGGCACAAGGCCGGAAAGCCGGATCAAAGACTTGGCCATGTCCAGGATCTTGACCGGTTTGCCCATCTCCAGCACAAAGGTCTCCCCGCCCCGGGCCATGGCCCCGGCTGTAAGCACCAGCTGCACGGCCTCGGGAATGGTCATGAAATAGCGCACCACCTCCGGGTGTGTGACCGTAACCGGACCGCCTTGTGCAATTTGCTTTTTGAAAAGCGGCAAGACACTTCCCCTGCTGTCCAGCACATTCCCGAACCGCACAGAGCTGAAAACCGTTTGAGAGCGGCCGGTCATGCTCTGCACCACCATTTCGGCCACCCGTTTGCTGGCCCCCATCAAATTCACCGGGTTCACGGCCTTGTCTGTTGAAATCAGCACAAAGCGCTCAGCCTGGTGCTTGGCCGCCAGCACAGCCACATTCTGGGTGCCCCAGATATTGTTCTTGACCGCCTCGGGCGCATTCTCCTCCATTAAGGGCACGTGCTTATAGGCCGCGGCATGAAAGACGATCTCCGGCCGGTAAGCGGCGAAGATGCCGTCCATGGTCTTTTGCGACTGAATATTGGCCAGGACCGCTGCATGCCGGCCCGGGCCATAGGCCTCTTGCAGCTCCGCGTCCACGGCATAGAGGTTGTACTCGGAACTGTCTATCAGAACGAGCTGCCTGGGGCCATAACCCATGATCTGCCGGCACAATTCCGCCCCGATGGAGCCGCCCGCCCCGGTG
>JAFGIU010000121.1 GCA_016929445.1 Candidatus Omnitrophota bacterium | reverse complement strand
GGCAGCCGATCCGTGGCGCAGCTCCAGGAGCCGGCTGTAGTAATCCAGCGCGGAGATCCGGCCTTCGCGGAATTCCACACTGGCCGCGAGAAGGCGCTGCAAAAAGGCCTGATTCGAGGCTTCACTCAATACCACCGTGGCCTTCTGCAAAAACTGCTGGAGTTCTTTCTTGAGCGTTTCGGAATCGAGCTCTGCTTCGTAGGCGGAAGCTTCAAGAAGCCGGGACAGGTTCGGATAGGGGCTGTCCGCGCCCTGCACAAGCACTCCGGTTTCCCGGGCGCGCGTGTTGAGAAGCTTGAGATAATCTTCGAGCGGAAAGTCCCCTGCCTCGAACGCCGTGCGCCGGGCATCCAAGTCTTGGAGAGCGCGTGAAAAATACGCGGACTTCAAAGCGCTCAACGCTTGCTCCATTTCAGCCAAGACCGGATCGATCCCGGGTTGCAAAAGCAGGTTGATTTGGTACAGAAGCCCGTTGCGAAAATAGAGATCCGGATCCTCCACGCCCCAAATCAACATGGACGGCCGCTCGGTAAAGGCGAGATACTCTTCCCCCGTGATCTCGCCGGCATCGAGCAGGACATCGGAAAGGCAGCGGCGCAAATCAGCATCCGCACAAGCGGCGAGCACGGAAGGATCCACATAACCCATCGCGCCTTCCACACAAATCAACGCAAGGTCATGATTCTCAACAAGAGATTGAATCAGGGAAGCCGAATTGCGCTGGGCCTCGGCATGGGTGTGCAAATCCTGGATGTGAACAACCAAACGATCGGTCTTGCCTTGAAAACTTTGGATGCGGCGGGCGAATTGAGCGGGAATCCGGAGTTCTGATGCCGGGGGCAAAGGAGACCGGAGCCCGGCCGCGTTGCCCAGGACCTCAATGCGCTCCGGGGCCGAGGGCACGGACTCAAAGCCGGCCACAGGCGAAGGGCTGAGCTCAGCCGGCTGGAGCAAAGCTACCCGCTGGGGCCGTTTGAACAGGCGCCCCGAAGTCGGCGCCGCCCACCCGATACCCACGGAGGTCAGCAGAAATATCTGCGCTAGCCACAAGGAGATAAGCCGGTTCATATGTATCCGGGGACACAATACTTATTGGCGAAAATTAATCAATATTGCGTCCCAATTTCCCCTTTAAAGATATTTTACATCATTGTTTACCTGCAGAGTGAGTAAAAGAATTGCAAAAGTACTACTCAAGTATATAAGGGAACAAAGGCTGGGTCAATATGAAGCATGTAAGTTTTTTATCTGGGGACACAATACTTATTGGCGGGGCTTAAACAATACTAAGTCCCCACTATTCGGTTAGGAAACCCGGGAGCCCAGCGCTTTGGGCCGGTCCGGAGCCAACAGGGCAATCCCCTCCGTGTCCCGTACGGCGAGGATCATTCCCCGGCTCTCCACCCCCCGGATTGTGGCGGGCTGAAGATTGGCCACCACCACAACCTGGCGGCCCACCAGTGCCTCGGGCCCGTAGTCGGAGCGGATCCCGGCCACGAGCTGGCGCGGGGCCTCTTCTCCCAAATCCACTTTGAGGACCAGGAGCTTGTCCGCGTCAGGATGGAAGGAGGCCTCCAGCACTTGGGCGATACGGAGATCGATTTTGGCAAATTTCTTCATGGGAATGAGCTTTGGCTCAGGCTGCGCCGGCTCAGATGCGGGCATTGGTTGCCCGGCCGCGGATTCGGGTTGGGTTTTGTTGTCGGGTTCAGTCACTTCAGCCTCTCTATTAGATTCCCGTCTTCACGGGAATGAGGGTTGTCCTCAGTCATTCAAATGATGCGTGTGCGTCATCCCGAGTGACGCATGGGCGTCATCCCGAGCGAAGCGTAGCGTCATCCCGAGCGAAGCGAAGGGATCTTTGCGGAACAAAGATTGCTTCACCTGCGGCTCGCAATGACGCGTGGTGCCTGACACCTTGCTGAGTCTGCTATCCTCAAAAAATTCCGGAGCATGTCCTTCCCCACTGTTGTGAGAATGGACTCGGGATGAAACTGCACGCCCCAAATGGGCAGGCTCTTGTGCTGCACGCCCATGATTTCGCCCTGATCCGTCCAGGCGGTCACTTCGAGTGCCTCAGGCACACTGTCTTTGTCCAAAATCAAGGAGTGATAGCGCGTGGCCGCAAAAGGCTCGGGCAATCCCTCGAACAAGCTCCGGCCCTTGTGGCGGATTTCCGAAGTCTTCCCGTGCATGATGCGGCTGGCCCGCACGATTCTTCCGCCAAAGGCCTCGGAAATACACTGGTGCCCCAGGCAAACGCCCAGGATAGGGATCTCGCCTCCCAGCTCTTTGATGAGCTGCAAGCTAATGCCCGCGTCTTTGGGCCCGCCCGGTCCGGGCGAAATCACAATCTGCCGGGGGGCCAGGCGCCGGATTTCCTCCACCGTGGTTTTGTCGTTGCGCCGCGTTTCGAGCTTCTCCCCGAGCTCGCCCAGATATTGGACGAGGTTGTAGGTAAAACTGTCGTAGTTGTCGAGCATAAGGATCATAGGTTTATCACTCTGGTATCAGGCACCTTACTGACTCTGGTATCAGGCACCACTTGCGAAGCATCCTATACAGACTGTGGTGCCTGACACCTTCTAAGCGGACTCATGCGCCGCCTCGATCGCGCGCACCATGGCCTTGGCCTTGTTCACAGTCTCTTCATATTCCCTGTCAGGCTTGGAGTCCGCCACAATACCGGCGCCCGCTTGCACGTAGGCCTTCTTGTCCTTCATCAAAATAGTGCGCAAGGTAATACAGCTGTCAAAATTCCCGCTAAAACTAAAGTAACCCACAAGACCTGCGTAAGGACCGCGCTTGGTCTGTTCCAGTTCGTCAATAATCTCCATGGCGCGCACCTTGGGCGCGCCGCTCACGGTGCCCGCGGGAAAGGCCGCGCGGATGGCATCATAAGCGGTCTTGCCCGGCTTGAGAATGCCCTGGCACTCGCTCACCAAATGCATCACATGAGAGTAACGCTCCACAGCCATCCACTCCGGCACATGAACAGAGCCGTAGCGGCACACGCGCCCCAAATCATTGCGCCCCAGATCCACGAGCATCAGGTGCTCGGCCCGCTCCTTGGGGTCTTTCAACAGGTCCTGGGCGAGGCTCTTGTCCCCGGCTTCGTCTTTTCCGCGAGGCCGGGTCCCGGCAATGGGCCGCACCATGGCGCGGCGGCCCTCCACCCGCAAAAAGACCTCGGGCGAGGAACCCACCAAGGCCTTATTCCCCATCTCGATCAAAAACATGTAGGGACTGGGATTGAGGCTCCGCAAGGAACGGTACACCTCCAGCGGAGTGGCGGAACACGCGGTTTGAAAACGCTGGCTGTAAACCACTTGGATAGCCTCACCGGCCCGAATATACGACTTGATCTTGCGCACATTTTCTTCGAAGTCGTCGCGTTTTACATTGGAACGAATGCGCGGCTTCACGCGCTTCGCAGAGCTCTTGGGCCGGGGCAAGGGCCCTTGCAAACGGCGCAGGCCCGAACACAAATCCTTACAAGCGGTGTCATAGACTTCCGCAATCGCGCGGCTGCTGCGCACCCCCCTCCCGACTTCCGGAACAAGCGCATTGGCCACCAACCGGATCCTCTGCCGGACGCGGTCGTAGACCAGCACATTCTTGGAAAGCATGAACACCGAGTCCGGCGCATTCAGATCATCCACGGGCTCATCCGGCAGATTCTCAAACCAACGCACCATGTCATATCCCATATACCCCACCAAACCGCCCGCAAACGGAGGCATATCCGGCATGGGTACATACGCGTGCTTGCCCAGGAATTGCTGAATTTCGTACAAGGGGTCTTTCTTGGTGGGCCACTCATTCACAAGCTTGAGCGGGGCAGTTGCGGTGCGAGGCAACTCCCACTGCCGTATCCAGGGCCCATGACTCTCCAGAATGGCGGAGGGATCACTCCCCACAATGGAGTAACGGCCCAATTGTTCGCCGCCCTCGACAGATTCCAGAAGGTAACTGTAAGACCCGCGTTTCCATTTGAGGTAAGCCGAAAGAGGGGTCTCCAGATCCGCAGAGGTTTCCAAATAGACGGGGATGAGGTTTCCCTTGCGGGCGAGCTTGCGGAAATCGTGCAGCGTCGGACAGACCGGAGTCGGTTTCATTTAGAAGAGTCGGCCTTTTCAAGAGCAATGCCGCGGTAAAAGCAGGACCGCTCGCCTGTGTGACAGGCCACGCCCTCTTGGTGCACTTTGAACAACAAGGCATCCGCGTCGCAGTCGTAAAGGATTTCCTTCACGGTCTGGAGATGACCCGAAGTCTCGCCCTTGAGCCAGAGTTTTTGGCGGGAGCGGCTCCAGTAAGTGCACTTGCCGGTTTCCAGAGTCTTTTTGAAAGACTCTTCGTTCATGTAGGCCACCATCAGAACCTCGCCGTTTTCGGCGTCCTGAACAATGGCGGGAATCAATCCTTTGTCGTCGAACTTCAATTGGGGGATGCCGGTCATTGGTTTACTCTTTCCTGATTCGTCATTGCGAGCCGAACCTCATTCGTCATTGCGATCCGCCACGATTCATGGCGGAGAAGCAATCTTTTCGGAACAAAGATCACCACGTCGCTTTGCTCCTCGTGATGACGGGCTCTGTTACGCTTCTCGTGATGACGGGCAAGGGCAGACGTGTAACGGAACTGCCTCTACCTTCTTACAAGAACGCCGCGCCCGGCCAGGTAATCCTTGGCCTCACTCACCGTAAACTCACCATAATGAAAGATCGACGCTGCCAATGCCGCATCGGCCTTGCCCACAGCCAGGGCTTCGTACAAATGCTCCAGAGTCCCGGCACCACCTGAGGCAATCACCGGCACAGGCACGGCTTCGGCAACCGCACGCGTCAGTTCTATATCATACCCGGTCTTTTCCCCATCGCAATCCATACTTGTGAGCAGAATCTCCCCTGCCCCGCGCTCCACGCCCTCCCGCACCCATTCCAGGGCATCACGCCCCGTGGGTGTGCGGCCGCCGTGAGTGTAAACCTCCCAACCCGGAGCATTGCTGCGGCGTTTGGCATCCACAGCCAACACAATGCACTGGGCCCCGAAAGCAGCCGAGGATTCATTCAGGAGTCCGGGTCTTTCCACGGCAGAAGTATTGATGGAGACTTTGTCCGCACCGGCCTTGAGCAGAGCGCGCACATCCTCGACTGCGCCCACGCCGCCGCCCACGGTCAGCGGCATAAAGACCTGTTCGGCCGTGCGCTGCACCACATCAATGAGCGTCTTGCGGCCTTCATGACTCGCGGTAATGTCCAGAAACACAAGCTCATCGGCCGCCTGCTGCTCATAAGCAGCCGCGACTTCAACCGGATCACCGGCATCGCGCAAGTTGACGAACTTCGTGCCCTTGACGACCCGGCCGTCCTTAACGTCCAGACATGGGATGATGCGTTTTGCTAACAGCTCAGCCAACTCCGTTTTCGTTCCAGCTATCCTGAGGATCCGGCTATGCCGGTCCGAGGGATACACACGGAAGGGGGGCAGGCGACACGGGGTGTCGTCGCCGTTGGAGGGGAAACCCCCGGTTTCCCCCCAAATAATTTGGTGCGCCTGGGAGGATTCGAACCTCCGCACCTGGCTCCGGAGGCCAGTGCTCTATCCCCTGAGCTACAGGCGCAAAGAACAGTTATTCAAGCAGATCCCCAAGGGCCGATCTCCTTTAGTGCCTCGCGTAAGGTAAAGCGGTTTTCATAAAGGGCGCGGCCGGAAATCGCGCCTACAAGACCTTTGGGTTCGAGCTTCTTGAGCTCCTTAAGGTCATCCAAAGTGGATACCCCGCCCGAAGCAATCACGCCGAGCTTCGTGCGAATCAAAAGTTCGTTCAGAGTCTCAAGCTGCGGCCCGCGCAACGTCCCGTCGCAGGCAATATCCGTGTAGATCACGGTCTTCACGCCCAGGGCCTGAACCTCGGCCGCCAAATCAAAAAGCGATTTCCCGCTCTCTTCGGCCCAGCCCTCTTTCATGACCTTGCCGCCCATGGCATCCAAACCCACAATCAAGCGGTCGCCGAAAGCATCCACAGCTGCCTTGAGAAATCCGGAGTCCTGCGTGGCCTTAGTGCCCACCACAGCATAACGCACGCCCGCCTCGAAAACAGCCTCGATCTGCTCTGGGCTCCTGAGGCCGCCGCCGGCTTCGATGTCCACGTCCACGGCCTGCGCAATTTCCCGGATTTGATCCAGATGATGCGTCACGCCCGTGCGCGCTGCGTCCAGGTCCACCACGTGGATGCGCTCTGCGCCCTCATCGGCCCACCGCCGGGCCACTTCGCCGGGATCATTGCCGTAGACTGTGGCCTTGGAAAAATCGCCCTGCCAAAGGCGCACGACTTTTCCGTCCTTCAAGTCAATTGCTGGAATAATTAACATTGCAGACTCTCGGGGACGGTTCTCGTGCAACTCGATGAGCCACAGCGGCTAAGCGAGAACCGTCCCTGGTTTTGTGCTACGTCATCCCGAGCACAGCGAAGGGATCTTTGTCCCGCAAAGATTGCTTCGTCGCCTTGCTACTCGCAATGACGTTTTGGTGTCAAATATTCAGAAAATTCTTCAAAATCCGCAAACCGGCTTCCTGGCTCTTCTCCGGGTGAAACTGGGTGGCAAATATATTGCCTTGGGCCAGTGCCGCGGCAAAGGGCCCCCCATAATCAGCCCGCGCTGCCACAGCAGCCTCATCCCGGGGGACCACATGAAAGGAATGCACAAAATAGACCCAGGACCCTTCGGGCACTCCGCGAAACAGCGCCTTTGCCTGCTCGTTTTCCGGGG
>JAFGIU010000120.1 GCA_016929445.1 Candidatus Omnitrophota bacterium | reverse complement strand
GTGGCCTCCTGTTCATATTTCCATACAAAGGGCGCTGCATCATACAACAAGCGCTCCGCATCCACCGGACTGCAACTGAACTCTCTCAGTTCAATCTCAACACAGCGCTCTCGGGCTGCGGATCTGGCTTCAGCCTGCATACGCCTGCGCTCTTCCTGCTCCTGAATCAGTTCCGCAAACAAAACCCACATCTTCTTGGCAGTCTGCTCCACACTGACCCGAGGTGTTTCGCGCAGCGCATTGCGCATCATGGAAACATATCCGCCGTCTGCCCGGTGATTCCGGTAAACATCGGCAAACTGCTCAAGGGCTGCAAGAAAACCCCCGGCATAAGGACGGTCCGGTTGGTTGGGATCCTCACGATTTCTTTCGTAGGGCACATTAAAGGCATTGGCTTCGCCAAAATTTTGACGCTCCGGATCATAGGGGATACAAAACTCGGGGACCGCACCATCCCAACTGGCGATGATCAGGGCCCCGTTCATCAAGGCCTTCAGAAAGCCCGTGGCCGAAGCCTCCCGGCCGTCATCGGCCAGCATCACCGAAACATTGGTGCCTCTGAACAACTCCGGCGCTTCGGCAATATTGAAGTTGTCAAAGAACTTGATTTGCTTGCGAAGCCTCTCATCCTGGGTCAAAGCGCGTTGGATACGGCTGTACTGATTTTTCCCATAGTTGTCGTTTTGGTGAATGCGTCCGCCGAACACAAAGACAATTCCGGTCCGGACAAACGCTTCACGCATTTCCGGATTTTCAAGAACGTCGGCCAGAAGCTCCACCCGCTTGTATTCCACCAGGCGGCGATCCCAAATAACGACCGGATTATCCTCAACAATCATCTGGTCTGCCCATTCAAGCAGATCCCCATCCGTGACCGGATCTCCGGTCTTCTGGCGTTCCGCCAGGAATCGCAGCAGACCGGCGCGCTTTTGATCCTTTGCCGCCAATAACTCTTCATCGAGCTGAGCATCCTTTTCGGCCAATTCCTGATCAGTCATCCTGCGTTCGGCCGCCGGCAGTACTCGCTCCGTGTCCAATTCAACCAAACGCTGATAAAGGGCCACAAAGGCTTCATCCGGCCAGGAATGAGGACTCACGCCGTTGGTAATAGCCCGGATCTTGTCCACAAAAGGAGCCAGCTCCGGCATGTCTTTCATCACATCCGCATGTTTTTCAGCCACCCCATAAACCCCGTCGGCAATCATGATGATCAGGGCTGTTGCATCCACAAAGCGCTTGCCATCCTTTTCCACCCAAACGGGCAAACCTTCGAGCCAACCGCGATCCACACCGAGAAAGCTAAGGATGGACTCGTCCCACAGCGGATGCGCATAAGGCAGTGGGGTGTGATCGTTAAAGACGGTTAAGGTGTCGGCAAACCAGGGGTCCTCCGAGAGTTCGTCTTTTATACATCCGAGCTTCGGCTGCGCGAATAGAGCATTGGCTTCACTCATCACCACGATGTCCGGCTTAATTTTTTGAATCACCTTGGTCAGTTTGAGCGAGGCACGCCCTAAAGCCCAATTCTGCCGGAGGCGCATTTCCTTTTCCCAACGCTCCTTGTCCTCGACGTCCTCGGGCGCTTCTGGCTTGCCTGGATACACCACATCTGTCAGCCCGGGGATTTCCAAGAAATAACCCGAGGCTCCTCCATAACTACCTTCAGGCACCTTCCAAACATAAACCGTAACCCAGGAACCGTCGAACATCTGGAGCTGGAATTCGTCTTCGTCTTCGTGGTCTAAATATTTTTTAAGCTTGTCAGCGACAGGTCGCTTGACCAGCTCCACACTTCCATCCTCAAGGGTTTCCTGAAAATAGACATTTTCGTAGAGCAAGGAAACGGTAGTCACTTGAGTGTTGTCTGAGAAATCCCCTTGTGCCACGGTGCGTTCGCGCAACAAAGGCCCTATTCCGCCTACAGAGGTGGACATGGCTATGGCCCGCCAGTCATCTTCCGTCAGTTCCCCGTACTCTGCGATGTCCTCATTGATCCTCTGCAGCAGTGCATCCGGCAAAGCCATTTCCACAGTCACTTCGAGGATGTGCTTGTTTCGAAGCACCTGCTTCGCTTCCTCAAACTTGCTTTCATCCGCGCCCTCGAAACGCCTGAGCTCGCGCTCCCACTCTTCCCGATTCAGCAGCGCATCCCAATCCTCGCGCACCACTTGATACGGAGCAAGTTGCATTTCGAAAACTTGTCCATTTTTTAACCTCAAACGCACCGTTTGGGCAAAGCCGGAAAGATTCGTCAAAAGCACCTGTGATCGGCCTTGCGCCACAATTTCAACCCCGCCGACGTAGGGATTCCCTGTGTCCACAGAAACAAATTCAGCCCCATCCCTCTTGGCTTGACTCACAAATTCCAAGAGCCCGTTGTGGAATGCCGCGTACTCCTCGTCCTTCTCTGCCTCCAGGTCAATATCCCCGGGCCCTCCGTACATAAAGGGAAGGTGTTTCTTGTATCCAAGCCGATCCGGCCTGTATTCGAGAACACTGGTACGTTTGGGCTGCTTCAGATGCAAAACCATGGCCGCTGCATAGACTGCCTTCATTCTCTCGGTAGCTTGCTCCGGAGCCAGTCCACGGCCATAGGAGCCCAGCCCGCCTTCATAGGCGGATTGATCGTGGTTGTCAAACACAATCAAGGCCCTCTTATGCCCGCGGCGCGGATCAAAGCCCTTGATGTACTGGTTCAAGCCATGTTCCAAGCCCTCAAAAGTCACATCCAAATCCCTGGCGGATTTCCAATCCACCTCCGGTTTGGATTCGCAAAATCCCTCCCAGTAGATTTCGTCACAGGGCTCCTGGATTTCGTGGCCGAACCATTCGGCAACCAGATGAAAACCGCGATTCCGGAGCTCCATCATCAAGTACTGGGACCAGGAGCCCCCCAAATCCAGGCGAAGATTGTCTATCCCAACGGCTTCAAGCCACCAATCGATCCTGGCTCCGGCATCCGGATTCTGATTGTCGAGGCGCCAGGCCCAGGGGGAGACTATTCCCTTGATCTCCCTGCCCTCGCGCACCAGACTCGTACGCAAGTAGTCTTCCGGCGGAAACACATGGCGGCCCAAGCCCGTATCCGTGTGCAAAACCGCGTCATACATCAACTCAATGCCCGCTTTCTTGGCTGCATCCTTCAGCGCTTTAAAGTCCTCCGGCGTACCGTATTCCGTGGCCAAGGCTGCCGGCGCATAGCCGCTCAACCACGGCAAAGTCTGAAGGGTCAAAGTGCCCGGATTGAGTAATAGCCGGTCATACGCGCTGTACTTGTCCAAATTCTCCGCCAGCCAGCGGATCCGGCTCTTGCCCTGGGCGCGCAGTTCTTCCAGACTCGGGGTCTCTGCATCCAAATTGATTTGGAGGGTCAGCGCACCTGTCCGGGATTCGGTGTGAGCGAGCCGGTCGTACAGAGGCCTAGACAACGGATTCCGAAGAGAGCTCTTGGCTTTAATCTCAATGCGACGATTGGAGCTTGCATTCTTCGGGTCCTTGACCGAAAGATCCGGAACAAGCACATCCACGCTTCTGCCGTTCTGTTCGACATAAATCCCAAAAACATACTCCAAGTGTCTGGGCTGGGCCCCGGGTTTGAGATCCGGGGCAATAAGCCAGGAAAGGGTGCCTTCTTCATCCAAAGTGGATGGATAACGAACTGTCCACCCTCCCTTCAGATCATCGATTGATACTCTGGTGTCCTCAATGGTCACGGTATTGCCCCACTGCCCCAGGTGCCGGTCCTCCAGCGCATTTGAGGAGAAGAAGACCTTGTCCGGATTATCCAGGGCATATGCGAGGACCGTCTCTAAAAGACGGTCTTGGAAGCGCTCTTGTAAGATTCTTGCAGTCTCCTGCAACTCCGCTTGCGGGAGCTCTGTCCAATCCCGGTCCTGCGGCAAAATCTCCTGCAACTCCGCATCCCAAGCAAAGGCACGTGCCAATTTTTCAATCAGCTCGATATAGCCCTTTGCGGAAGACTCGAAGACTCTCTCAAATTCTTGGGGCAGACCCTGCCTCAATCCCTCAACCGATAGCCGGAATCGAATCCCGCGCGCCTCAGGAGCCGGAGCCAAATGCGAAAACTCAGACTTGCTTCTGTCCACCTTGACCTCAAAGAGCTTGTCGTAAACAAAGCCGGCATATCCCTCTCTCCCGTTTAGATAGGCATCCCACTCTGCATCCCAACGCGCTTCAAAATTCAATAGCCACCCGTCCAGGCGGGGATCCTGCAGACCACTCTCGCCGTATACCTCCTTGAACAAGGCAATAAAATCCCCGGGCAACCACATCCGACCCCGGATAACCAACTCGTCCTCGCCTTTCACATACCCCTGGCGAGTGTAGGCGGCCAGTGCTCGCAAGCGCACAAACCAGTGAGGGTAATCAAGCAATTGTGTCTCCAAAGTCTCAACCGATTGAATGAGATTCTCGGCCGAGATACTTTCCTGCCCCTGCGCGGCAGCCAGCACCCCTCCGATAAATTCGCGGCAGAGTTTCGTGTAGACCTGCGGATCATCCCCGGGCGGTTTGGGTTGTTGCTCGTTGACCAGATTCCACGCATCCGCGCCGCGGCCATCTCTGACAAGACGCCTCGCCTTTTCCAGCATTAAATCGATACGGAGAATTTCGCCGGAGCGGTTGGATTGCGCGGCATGGTCCACCAGCATCAATTCCGCCAATCTCCGGCTCAACAAAATTCTGCCCGAGCCCTCCTCGAGAGAAGCTCTGGGCACATTCCCAGGCACAATGAGAAAGGGCTGGAATTCGGGCCTTATGTTGTGAATCTGCCGCCAGAGTTCTTGCAGCACAGGCCAGGAAGCATCCTCGCCGTCAAGCGCAGGCGGCAGAGGCGCTTGACGCCGGACATCGGCTTCAGTGGCAAGGGGATTTGCAATATGAAAGGCCTCGTGCGCTGCCCAGGCCCGGCGCCACTCTTGGTTTCGGCCCACCACGCGCCGCATATCCACAGGATCCATGACCAACTGGGAACGGCTGGTGCCCGGATGCACGCAAAGATCTGCGGGAATGTCTGTAACGCCCCGCTCTGCAGCCAACTCCTGAATGCGCTGAATCAAACCGGGCAACAGCCAGATCGTTGCATCCTGCGCAGCCAGGGCTTTCTCCGGATCCAAAGCATCGTATTCCGGATCCCCGGGTCTTAAAGCCCGGCGCATCTTGATTTGATGCACCTGGGTGAAGTATTCCGCAATCGCTTCTTTGAGAAGCTGGTGCTGCTCATCAGTCATGCCTCGCCCCGACCAGCGCATGACCGGTGCGGGTTCGGCGGACAATGTCCATTGCTCAAAAAAGACCTTCAGCCGATCAAGAGCCGTGCGCGCGGGATCTTGGGCCAATGCGGCGGACAGAGCCTCCCGGCGGTCCAAAAACAATTGGCGCACGCTGTCGCTAAGAAGGTTTGAATAATCGATGGGATTCCATGCCGGAGTACACGCGGCAGTCAGAAGCATGGTGAGTGAGAGGTAGTCCCGGCGGCGTTCTTCCCCGGGATCCTTCAGAGAGTGAATCTCCTCCTCTGCATCGACCAGAACGGCAAGTGAAGTATGGGAAGAGTCAAAGGACTTTGGCGGAACTGCCAGCGCTGTATCCACAGGACTCAAGCAGAGGACCTGAACCATCAGCAAGGAAGCCAGCCTGAACCACAAGCGATCGAATCGTCTCACAGAAGACATCCGTCTGCGATTATCCACCTCTGGGTTATGGGTGGGAGTGACCTGTTGGGGGAACCTATTCGCCTCCCCGCCACGAGGCGATACACCAGTATCAAGTGTACCCGAGCGAATTCGATTATTCAAGTCTTAATAAATGTAATTTCTCATAAGCAAGAGAAAGGGGCCACTGAACTCTCCTGCTTCAGCGGCCCCAATCCCATCCGGGACTTCAAAACCCGAACCCAATCTCACTCTCTACTCACTGACCTTCCGCGATCCCTGATACCAACCGTCTTCGCGCCTTGTGACAGCCACCCCGTCGAGTTCCGCCACAGACCCGACCGCACCGATAGTCGGATACATATTCGATCCGCCTGAAAGCACACACACCCGGTGTCCTTTTGCCGGATCCAAGTGCACCAGCACAAACTTGTCGCCGAAGTCTTGCACCTCAAAACGATTTTCCGCATAGATTCCTTCCGGGGCCTGAGTCAAGAATTCAACGGGCAGGAGCAGATCTCCGGAGGTCAAAGTCGCACCCCAGGCCAGTTTCTCCGTTTGGTTCTTGTCCTTATAGACAAAATCCCAATCCGTGAACTTGGCTCTTTTCTCAAATTCCCCCACCTGAGTGCGCATCGAGCCTCCGGTGATGCGCATTTCACCCTTTTGGGGCCAAAAATTCCCGTCTGCGCCAAGCACCGACATCCCCTCTTGGGAGAGAGGATCATCCTCGGCAATCCCGCCGATGAGCTGCGCATCCTCCGGAATCCGGGCCGCCAGCTCGTCATTGACCCCGGTGGCCGGAGGCCAGGACACTGTCTCCGGCTGCCCCGAACATCCCACCAAAAAAACTGCCAAGACGCCTGCCCAAATAAAATTCTTCATTTCTTCGTTTCCTCCGTTAAACACCGTGGTCATCCAATCCGGGCAAATCCAAGCTGGCCTGATATTATACACCTTTAGATAGACTCCGGGATGGGCAACTAGGCAAGCGCCTTCCAAAGGGTGAGCGTTCCGAGCATCAAAATCACACAAGCGATCGCCACCTTTGCCGCTCTTTCAGGGATGTGTTTCAAGGCGTGGGCTGCAAAAGGCACTGAGAGAACTGCCCCAGCCATCAGCCACGGGGCCAGCACCCAGTCCACTTCTTTGCCCAGGATAAAGAAGAGCACCACGCCGACTAGGCAGGTGATCCCTTCTGCGAGGGATGTGATCCCAACCGCATTCTTGACCCCGACGCCGGACAAGAGCTGTCCTCCCATCACCAAAGGCCCGTAGCCGCCTCCGCTCATTCCTTTGTTGAAAGATGCGATGGTCGCAAGCACGGTAATTTTTCTCCATGTAAAGCGTGGCTTGCGATTCAATGTCGCCAGGATAAAGACTCCCATCAACACGATAATCACCCCGATCCAAAGCTTAACGATATTTTGGGGCAGGTTTAGAACAACAAAGACCGCGGCGGTGGTGCCAATCACTGAAAATACGGTCAGTACCAAAGCCACCTTGGCATCTTTGTTCCCGGGCTTGAAATTCACGTTACGGACAGTGTGATGGAAAAAGGCTGCGTTAATGCCTGAAACGAACTCAGAAAGAAGGACAGCGGGCACAATCTGCAAAGGCTCAAAGCCAAGGAGCAATAGGAGCGGAGTCAGGCTCGTACCATAGCCCATGCCCAGACTGGAATCGACAAACTCGCACATAAAGGCCAGCGGGATCAACAATAAATAGCGGATTTCCATCGGGCTTCCTCAAACCAGATCTGCAAGACTTGCTTTTTCAAGCGTCGTTGCCACATAGTCCCTAATGTCTTTCAACAGGCGGATGATCTTCTTTTCTTTTTGAAGCGGTGTCTCCCAATAGAAAAACTTGCTCACACTATCCGTGGGCGCCAACGCACCATCCATTAGCCGGATGACCTCAGCCACAGAAATACTCTTGGCCGGACGTGACAACTTATAGCCCCCTCCGGCTCCCCTGCGAGTTTTGGTATAGCCGTTTTGCTTCAATACCATCATGAGGTGCTCAAGATATTTCTTGGGGATGTCATACTTAATGCAGATATCTTCGATTTTGACAAACCCGCTGTCCTCATGCCTGGCGATAAAGATAAGCGCCAACAAAGAGTACTCGCTTTTTGTGGTCAGCCTCATAGAGTTCCAATTGCCTCCTTTGTCTATTAGCTTAATAGACAATAAAAGTGAAATCAACTGGCTACGTTGGCCCTGCGCTCAACAAAAAGAGGGAAATGCGCGTGGTTATCGCATCTCCCTCTGGGGTGTGGATTTATATATGGCGGACCCGACGAGATTCGAACTCGCGATCTTCTGATCGACAGTCAGATGTGTTAGGCCAGGCTACACCACGGGTCCAAAGCCGAATATCGCATAGGTACTCCGGGGAAAACACCGCAACTTACCGTCACTACTACGTTGCGCTCCCTCGGCCGTCCTCGATGTATCACACCGGATACGCCTGCGGGGTCCTCGGTCGCGCGCCTTGTATTGCCGACAATCTGCGCCATTTTCCCTCGAACTACCCATACGATATCCGGCTGGTCGAAAGTCCCTATTATAGCGGAGACCCCACCGGAGTCAAGGTTCTGTAAGATAACTTGAGCAAACAAGATATGTAATTTTACCCGCTTAGCCGTCCCAAGGATCCGGTTTTTATCCAGACGTCCGGAGGCTCCAGCTCTGCTGAGCCGGAGGACACAACCCGGAAGGGGGGGGCAGGCGCCACGTTTCGCCATGGGCGCTGAAGGCTCCCCGTTCGCCATTCAGTTACAATGCAGACTCTATCCTTCTGACTAATTCTATCCGGCCAGATGGGGCTTTTGCCGAAACAAGAACTACTTCGCTTGACTGAAACGCTAGCGCAGCGGCCAATTCTTTGGGGTGTTGCCCCAAAACAACCTCCACCCAGAGAATCTGCTGCTGGGCCCACTGCCGCGTTACGTCATTCTGAACTTGGTAGGCGGTACAGGGCTCGAACCTGTGACTTCTTCCTTGTAAGGGAAGCGCTCTAGCCAACTGAGCTAACCGCC
>JAFGIU010000119.1 GCA_016929445.1 Candidatus Omnitrophota bacterium | reverse complement strand
TGCTGCGCAGATGCGGATTGGTGTCGCTCACTTCCGCTGTCAACGCGCCACCGGAAACGGATTCGTTTGTAAGCCCGCGCATCACACGCCAGCCTTGCATGTCGCCGTCCGTGTCGAAGTCCCATGAGACAGCGGCGTGGGCTTGGATGGGAATGATTAGAAAAACAACGGAGAGAAAAAGAGTGACAAACGGAAAAGTTCGCATGTATTCCTCCTGGTGGGCTCAGAGGTGAATAGGAGTCTATTGTCCTACCATCACTTAGGAGAAAAGCATGATATGCATCAAGAAGGGGCGATATTAAATGTTTAAAGAGGTTAATAAATCGGAAACGGGCTACTCTGACTGCGAAATCGCCTGGATCCGCTCAAGGTATTGGGCCACATGCTTCTGGGGATCCAGGGCCTGCGAGTCCTCCAAGAGACTCACTGCCTGCGTGTAATCGCCGCGCTGCACTTGGATGCGCGCCCGGCCGATCAAGGCCTTGGCCTCAAATCCTTCAATGCGCCCGGCGCGTTCGTAAGTGAGTTCGGCGTCTTCCAAGCGGTTCAACACCACATACACATCGCCCAGGCGCAGCAAAGCCTTGGCATTGAGAGGCTCTTGGCGGACCACAGACTGGTATCCGGCCAAAGCCGCGTTCCAGTCCTCGTGCATGCGCGCGAGTTCGGCCTCGGCCCAACAAAGCCGGACCGAGTTTTCCAAGTCCGGAAGCTTTTCGGATCCTTTGAGATGATTGAGCCATGCTACGGCCTGTTCTGTGTCGCCGCTCTGAAGCAAACGCTCCAGAGCGTCCAGGGCCTTTTGCTGGCCCTCAGAACCCGTCAGGCTCAGGGCCTCTTGGTAAGCCTTGACCGCATCCGCGCTCTGGCCCTCGCTCAAACGCAGATCGCCCAAAGTCCAAAGATTTTCCTGATCAAGCGCTCCCAAACGATAAGCGGTTTCCAGACACACCAATGCGCGCAGAGTCTGCCCCATAGCCAGAGCCAGATCCGCCCGCGCCAACCACAAGACCGTGCGGCCGGGATCCTCCTCCAGGAGCCTGGCCAACAACACTTCCGCTTCCGGGTAACGCTGTTGCGCGATCAGAGTGTCGGCCAAGCCTTCCAGCGCCGCGCTCTCCGAAGGGTCCTTTAAGAGCGCCTGGCGAAAGGCGGTCTCCGCCCCGATAGTGTGGCCTTCAAGCAAATAGGCTGCTCCGGCGAGCATGTATTGAGAGGTGGAAAGATCATCCTTCTGGAGCAAACGCTTGGCTTCCTCAACCGCGTCTTTACCCCGGTGTTGCGCCAAAAGCACCATCAACAACCGGCCCTGGGCTTGTGTGAACTCCGGGTCCTTTTGCAGGGCAGCGCGATACGCGTTTTCCGCTTCTCCCCACTCTTCAACCTGCGCGTGCAGATTTCCCAAGACAAAATCCACAGCTGCGCTCGAGGACGGGCCCGCACTGCCGCGCACCAAGGCAAGGGCTTCCGTGTGCCTGCCTTCTTCGCCCAACATACGCGCGCTCTCGATCAGATCCGACTCTTCCGCGCTCACACGCGGCTCTGCTGCTCGAAGCGGCGACGGCATCACACACAAAGCAATGAGAAGAATTCCAATCCACCGGTTCATCTGAAGTTCTCCTCCAAATAAAAGCGCACAGGCAAAATCACCGAGGCCGCTACGGCTTCTCCTCCCTGCCTCCCGGGCCTGAACCGGGCTTGAGACAAGGCACGCACTGCCCTCTGTTCAAAGGCTGCAGGCAAATCGGAGCGCAGAATCTCAATTTGATGCACCTGTCCCTGGGCATCCACGCGCGCCTGAAGCAGGACCTCTCCCTCCAGACCTTGATTCCTGAAAAGTTCCGGGTACAAAGGGTCCACCATCATTAAGAGCTGCGGTCCGTGATCCCATTCTAAAGAAGATCCGCCCATGACCGGAAAATCCCATTCCGCGAGCTCTGAGCCCGGAACAGAACCCCACCGGGTTTTGCGCTTGGAAATTACAGGAAATGCAGAAGGTGCGGGCATCTCGAATCCCGGGACCGGGTCCGGGGGCAAACCGGGGGGGATCTTGGAGAAGTCCGCAGGAGTGACCACACCCGGCACGCTTGCCGCAGACTGCAGGCTCATGTCCGGCAAGCGCATCACCTCAATGGAGCGCACCGGTTCCGGAATCACCGGGGCCGTGCCCACACTCTCGGAAAGAGGCAGGGCCACAAAGATGAGCAATGTCAGAATTCCGCTCAAGCTCCAGATCTGCCAACGCATCTTCATCGCTTCTCCGCTGCCACGCTGATTTCAGTGGCGCCCGCTGCCCGGCACTCGTCCAAGACTTCGATCAAGGTTCCGCTTGAACTGCGGCGGTCCGCCACCAGGACCACGGAACGCTTATCGCTTTCCATTAATCGCGAGACCAATCCCCTGACCCCGTTAATTCCCACATTGCGGTCTCCATACAAAACACGGCCGTCCGCAGTCACGCTTAAATACACGCTGGCTGCCCGGAGAGGCTGCGCAGTTGCGGCCAGCGGGCGCTGCACCTCGATTCCGCTCTGCTCCACAAAGACCGCTGCCACCAAAAAGAAAATCAGCAGGAGGAACATCATATCGATGAGCGGCGAAAGCTGGATCTCCACGCGTTCTTCTGCCCCCCAGAGAGAGCTCAATCCCTGCCTCACACTCATTGGGCTCTCCCTATTTCAATTTTCCGGACGGCATGGACTAACTCGACCTTGCGTATCTGCCGCTGGATCACGCCGATTCCTATCAAGCCCGGGAGGGCGATGACCAATCCGTACTGCGTGGTGACCAGGGCCCGGCCCACGCCTTGGGCCAAGGCTTGATTTGTGGGGCCTCCGCCGGCACTAAGTGTGCCAAAGGTTTGGACCAGGCCCATCACGGTGCCCAGGAGCCCGAGCAAGGGGGCTGCGCTCACCAGGGCTTTCAGGACGGTCAGGTCCTTGCGCAGTTGAGGGATGGGTTCGCAGGCTTTCTCTTCTCGAAGTCTTGAATAGAGATTCAGCAATACAACCCACATGGCAAAGCACACCGCGGCCAACACAGCCAACAGAAGGCCCCCCCGGCTCCAGTACTCGGTGCAGCGGACTAAGAGTCCGGCCATTGGCGGCTCCCCGGAACCAAAACGCTGCGTTCCCCAAAATGAATTGCGGAGGAAAACTCATGGCACAACTGTTCCAAGCGCATGATCAGCTGCCGCACGCGGCGCGACAAAAACGCGTGGGCCAAAAGTGCCGGTACTGCCACAATAAGTCCGAACTCGGTCGTGATCAGCGCTTCGGAAATTCCGCTCGAAAGAAGCTGGGCTTTGCCTGCGCCGAAAATCGTCACCAGGTTGAAGGTGTGGATCATGCCGGTCACGGTTCCCAAAAGCCCGAGCAAGGGCGCCACTGCCGCTGTCACACTGAGCAAAGCCAGCCCGCGCTCCAGCCGGGGAATGCGCTTCATCACCTCGGAGAGCATTTGTTCTTCAGTGCGCTCTTCACTCTCTCCCGCCCAATCAATGCCTGTAAGCAAAACGGGGCCCGCAGGTTCGCCCAGGGGCACGGCCCGTTCCCGGGCCAATTTCTCTTTACCCGCGCGCATCAGGCTGATGATTGCGCGCAGATCCGCGTCCCAACGCACCCGCATGCGCACGAACGAAAGCCATTTCCACAGTGCGGCGCCCAGGGAAAGAATTCCCAAAAGAAGGATTGGGACGAGGATGAGCCCGCCCGCGCGCAAATACGCCCAAGGACTTTCGCGCTCTTGTTCCAATTCAAGGGCTTTGCCCTCCGTGGGATCGACGGGAAGAAGCACTCTTGAACCGGAAGCCAGCTCCTTGAGCAGCCGCGGCGAAACCGCATAGGCCACTGCCGGATTGAGGGTCTCCGGGTCGTTGCTGACGAGTCCGCCCCAGTTGTCATCCCCGGAAAGAAAATACGTTTCAGATCCCACGAGCAAAAAGCGGCCCGGGCTCACAACTCCCAAGGGACTCAAACACTCTCCCTCCAAAACCGGAATCCCCCAGCGCATCCGGGCCCAGGATTCGGCCCACTGCAATACCGAAGGAAGCGCCAAAACCGCCTCCGGCCCTTCGGTCTTCAAGATTTGCGCATCCAATTCTTGGAAAGCTTGGGCAAAATGATCTTCTTCAGCCAAAGTCAGGGAGCGGCTCAGCTCCCGGCGAAATTCCAGCAATACACTCCGCAACGCCAGGGCTTCCGCCTCCAAACCCGCGACTTCGCGTTCGAGCCTCTCCACCGTCTGCGCAGAACTTTCCACCCGGCCCTGAGTGGAAGACAATTCCTTACGCAACTCAGCCACTTCCGCTTCGAGATGCGATTGCTCTTGGGCCAAGGGCGCACGTTGCTCGGAGATGGAATCCCTCAGCTGCTCCAGCTGCTGAGTCTGCGACTCCACGTCCAGCAACGCATTTTCCACGGCTGAATGAAAATCCACGGCCCAGGCAGGCGCTGCCACGAGTGTTGAACACAGGAAAGCCGTCCAAAGCCCCAGTTGCCTCATTGCGTCTTCCCCCTGCGTTGCACAGGCAGGCGCACAAAGGCCGCTTCGTCGACGGATCGCCGCATATTCACGGCCTTCCTTAATACAGGCGCCAGAGACGCATCCCATTCCCATTGCCAGCCCTCGATTGAAGGAGACCCCAACGCAGCCCAACGGTCCCCGGGGCTCACGGCATAGGCAATGGCTGTTCCCAAGTAAAACACGTCGAATTCCCGGCGATCCCCTTCCGGAGTCCTCAAGACCTCGCGCACCAAGACAGATCCGGTTTGTAACTGGGCAATCCGCGAATAAAGACCCAACACCCGCTCCAGGCGATCGCTGTCTGCGGTACCGTCCGAAAATTCCAGCTCGCGAAATTCTTCTTCGATCTTCTGCGCCAAAGGCCGCGGAAGTCGAGTCCTCCACTGCAACAGATTTTGACCGGCCGTGCGCAATGCGGGCTGCCCGCTCTCAAGGGCCTGGCCTAATTCGGTCTTGCGCGCGCTGAGTACCTGCAATTGTTGTTCCAAATTTTGCTTTGTGTGCTTCCTCTGCTCAAGCTCCTGCTGCAGCGCATTCTTTTCCCGGAGCAGCAGCTCCATTTCCCTCCGCAGCCACTCTTTTTCTTGAGTCCAAGCCCGTTCTTCCGCGGCAGTCTCCTGGCGCAAATCCACCCACTGGGACACGAGGGCTTCCAGACTCTTTGCATTGGGAAGAGGCCGCTCTGCTTCGCAAAACGCAGGTTTTGCAAACATCAAGGCTGTAACAAAAATCAAGGTGAATGGGGCAGCAGACTTTCTCATGGGGGATTCATTGTAGATCAGAGCAAATCGAAAACAAAGGAATGGGAATGATGAGAAGCTAAACACCACTGCTGCATTAGGTTACAAATGGTTCTTTGGACCCGGCTCAGCGCTTGCGCGCAGAACGGTAAACAATTCCGCCCAAGGCAATCAGGCTGAGATTCCGCACCACGCTCACCCAACCTGCGTGGCCCTTGTCCGGATCATGGCTGAAACAGCCGCAGGAGATATCAATGCCGCGGAATAGATTCAGGAGAATCGCGCTTGTAAAGACCAGCAACATACCGATGAGGAGAAGGGCCGCAGGCCTGCGAAACTTGGGCACTGCCAGCACGCAAAACGCGCAAACCAGCTCCAGCCAGGGCAGGTAAACAGCAAGGAGATTAATGCTGTCAAAGGGAAGCAAGCGGTATCGAAAGATCGAGACCGCAAAGCCCTGGGGATCCACAATCTTGTGATAACTGGATCCGATAAAGATCAAGCCCAGGGCCAGGGTCGCAATCCAAGGCAAGCAATGCGCAATCGAATTGCAACCTTGTTTCACTTGGCTCCCTCCACCGGGTGGCCGGCCGTTTCCCAGGCCTTGAATCCTCCCACAAAGACCCACACCTGCGTATAGCCCTGGTCTTTTAAGCGCTTTGCCAAAAGCACAGCCTCGTCACAGAGCTTGTCCGAACAATAGACCAATAGCGGCTCACGGCGGGACAAAAAGACTTCCACCTTCTCATACTTTTCTTCGAATTCCAGGCGCGGCAGAGAGAGCGCGCCGGGCAGATGGCCTGCTTCGTATTCCTTGGGCGTGCGCGCGTCCAGAATCATCCAGCGCCGCCCTGCGACAATTTCCCGCGCACGTTCTATGGAAGCAACGCCCAGGCCCGCTTCCACAGCCTCGGATTCCACATAGCGTTCCCAGTTTCCGACCCACGGAATCTTATTCGGATGAAAGCTGTTGGCGAGTCCACCCAGCACGGCCGGCAGGATGAGGAGCACTGCAGCGCGGCGCAACATCATTCAACCTTCTGAATCGTCGTGATTCGAAACGGCACTTCGATCACTTCATTGCCGGGGATATTGGTTCGGATGCGCAACGGGATCGCGTCCGAGGATGGCATGGGGTACACATTGTCCAGGCGAATCCGGTATCCGTCCTCGCCCATGGGGGTGATATTCACCTCAATCTGCGGATCCGGGGTTTCCACTTTAAGGACCTCAAAGGGCTTGGGCCGGCCGCGGCGAAGCACCAAGTAATGGGTGGAGGGACCGGAAGACAGCGCATCCAGCACAATTTCGCGGGGTTCCACCAGCAGGTCGTCCATAACGCGAACAGACACGGGGATCTCGACCTCCTGGATCTTCATCAAGTCCGTACGTATTTTGATGCGCCCCTGTCTTTTCCCGGGTTGCCCGCCGGCTTTCAACTGAATCTGAATCGCGTGCACCGCCATGCGCTCAGGAGAATCCACCTCCGCTTCAAAGCTGGGGTCGGTGGAGACGGCACTTACAATGTGGTACGGCGTTCCCTTTTTGGTGCGGATACTCACTGGGGCGCTGGCTGTAGCGCCCTGGGGAACGCTGCCGAAAAAGATTGCCTCGGGTTCCACGTAAACCTCGCGCAGCGCGATGCCCGTAAAGCCCAAGGTGAGGGTTTGCTGCTGCGGGTCGTTGGTTTCCACAAAAATTTCTTTAAGCAGCTTGCCTTCACGGCCGTGCAAAACAAGGCGCCCGAGGATCTCAATTTCCCCTCCGGGTTCTACGGCCTCCCCCTCCCACTCCACATCCGTACACGTACAAGAGGTCCAGATGCCGCGGATTTCCAAAGTGGCCGTGCCCGTGTTACGGACCACAAAGACGTTTTCAATGGTTTGGGTGTTCGGGACTTCACCGAATTCATAGTAGGGCTGCTCGCACATTGCGCGCGGCGCTTTGGCCACGCGAAAGGCAAGCGCATCTGTAATACCGGCAAACAACAACAAACAGACAGGGATCAGAAAGAGAGGTCGGAGACGGCACATGCAGCTAGGGTACTGCGATGTCCTGCAGCGGTCAATGGGTTGGATACCTGCTCAGTTCACCACAAACTGATGCGTGACTGTGGCGGGCTCATAGCCTTCAGCAGCCACCAGCCCCTTGATCGTATAGGTGCCCTTGTCGATTTCCCGTTCGAGTGGGCGCTCGATATTCAGTTCACCGCTCTCCGAAGCTGCTTTAGCAAAAGTATCAATCACAGAACCATCCGGGCCTGTCACCACGACTTCCACGGTGCTCGCGACCGGAGAACCTTTGGAAGAAGACAGTACGGCAATACGGAGTTTCTTCAACCTCTTGAACTCCGAATCCGGATTTCCTTTGCGGTCCAAGGTGAGCATCAGGGCTTCCAGAGGCGCCAAGACCGGCAACACGGGGGCCTCCACGATGGGACTCGGCGCTTCCAGAACTTCTGCTTCCTCTACCTTGTGGCCAAAGTGCGTATAGGCCGTGACCGGATTATGTCCTTGAGCACGGGCCTTGGCCACAATGGAGTACACTCCCGCCGGGAAGTCGGCCAGCGCCAGGGAACGGAACACCACGACACTGCCCTCGGTCCCGGTGCTTTGGCTGAACTCGTCGATGACGCTGCCGTCCGGAGCCAAAATCTGCAGATCCATATCCGCGGAAGAAGGCGCTCCGTCGATCTCAGACACGATGACAATGCGCAAGCGCTGCAAACGCTCCAGGACCTTTTGGGGCTGTCCCATATGATCCCATGTGAGGAGCTCCACATGCAGGCCCGGGGGTTTTTCCAATGCGGGGCCGGGAACATCCAGAGTGGGCATGGCGGCCTCGGCCGCTTCGGGAACCGGAGCTCCCAGCCGCACTCCAATATCCGGGCCCACACCCTGGGTTTGCTCCAGCATGGAGCGCAGACTCTGGACTTCTTCTTCCGAAGCCATGTAATTGGCGCGCATGCCCTCAAGGTCCTCTTGCATCCGGGCCAGTTGGGCTTCCAGCTCTCGAATTTTTTCGTTTTCGTTTGAAGAACGCTTCAGAGCGGCCTGCAATTCCTCAAGCTGGGCAGTTTGCACGGCCACGTTGTTCTCTAAACGCCCAATCGTATCGTCCAGCAAAAGGTTCTCCGAAATCAATTCTTGAAGCTGAGATTGCGTCTCTCCCTTGGCTTGTGCCAAGGCCTCGTTTTGCGTTTGCATCCCGGTGAGTTGCTCCTCCGAATAACTGACAGCCTTTCGCAGACGCCCGATTTCCTGACGGGCGGCATCGAGTTGCTGCTCCGTGGCTTCCTGTGCCACTTGCACTTCCTGAGCGCTGCCGAGTTGTGCGCGCAGACCCGCAATTTCTTTCTTGGCCCGGTTCAGTTCCTCGTTAGCCTGTTCGAGCTCACCCGCGATTCGTTTCTGGCGTTCTTGAAGCTGAGTTTTTTCTTCCTGCAGCAAATTCTTTTCCAGCTTTGTCTGCTCCAAGGTCTGTTCCATTGCAGAGAGTTGATCTTGGATCTTCTTCGAGCCGAGTTGCGCGTCTTCTTCTTGGGCTAAGACCTCGGCCCGGTACTGGACCCAGCGTGTTTCCAAAGCCGCTTGTTCGGTTTGGGCACGCACCAGCGCGTGTTCTTTTTCCCGCAGCGCTGTTCGGATAATTTGAAGTTCATCCAAGCGGGATTGCGCAAGCTGGCTTTGTTCTTTTGCCTGGCCTTGCGCGGAGGCCAACTGATTATTGAGCTGCGCGAGTTGTCCCTCCTGCGAACCTGCGGTACTCCGCAATTCTTTTGCCCGGGCCTCGGCCTGTTCAAGCTGAGCCTTGAGGGCTTCCAATTCCGTCTTGGATTGCTCACGCAAGGCGCTCATTTCTTCTTTCACCAAGGCCAACTGCTCTTCGGGCGTGGGCCCCTGGGGCACAGGCTCCGCTTGCACCGCAACTGCGGCCACGCCGGTGCCCATGGTAGAGGCGCTAATGACCGGCGCCGCGACTTCTCCCAAGCTGTAATGCAAGACCATGAAATCTTTGGCACCGGGCAGATTCCCCTGCTCACGGGAGCTCGTTGTTTCCCCAACCACAAAAAGCTCTCCATCCTGCACCGCCACTGCCCGGGCCACATCATCCTCTTCCCAACCCATTAAACTGTAGGTCTGCACCTTTCCAAAGTCAGGATCCACCACCAACATAAAAGCATCCTTGCCCGCTGCCTGGAAGCTCGTGGTTTCTCCCACCACAAACAGCTTGCCGTCCGAATACAGAATGCCGTGCCCCACGTCCGTGCCCTGGCCGCCCCATTTGCTGCTCCACACAAAGCGGCCTGAGGGTGTGTACTTGAGAATGAGCACATCTTCCGCCCCGTAAGGACCGATAAACTGAGACGAGGCGAGAAAGACATGGTCTTCGGATGCCGTAACAGCCACCGCCGCTCCTTCCGGCTTCAGAGACTGGGTGTAGGTTTTGAACCAAACCATGCCACCCGTGCGGGCAATCTTCCAAAGGGTAGCCCGGTGGTCGTAGTTCGAATCGGTGTAATGACTCTTTCCGGCCGCGTATATGTGCCCGTCCAGCTCGGCCAGCGAAGAGACTGAGCTATGGAAACCGTCTCCGGGTTCGCCCACAATCTCTTTCCAGATCAGATTGCCACTACTGTCAAACTTAGCCAGCACGGCCGTGTGATTCTGCTTCCCTGCCTGAGCGTAGCCCCCGGCATAGATAAAGACCTGGCCTTCCTCCTCGACTGCAAGAACGGATAAAAAGGCCTCGGGGCCGCTTTCCTTCCACACCGGCGTCGGGAAGAAATCCACACTGCGAGTCCAAAGTGCTCTTCCCGCGCCCTGTCCCACGGCATTGTCTGGAGGAAACTTGATCAACACGCAGCGATGCTCTTTGGGCGCCTGAGGGTCTTGAGTCTGGGAAAGACTCCGGCCGGCAAAATAGACTCCTTCGCTCGTGGCAGCAACTGCGCTTAAGACCTCTTGATGCGGTCCTGCACTGGAGGCCTTTTCAGGCCAAAGGGAGCTTCGGATTGCCGCGGGACTGGGCGGGAGAGAGACTTGGACTGTTAGGGCATGGGCACCGGCTTGGCTTTGGTCTTCTCCCGCAAAATAGAGCTGGCCCCTGTTCAGCGCTATCCCAGCGGGAAAACTCATAGTGGCGTTTTCGGAGCCGCCGCCCTGCTGGCCTTGGCCTCCCACGAATACAGCCGATCTAAAGGTGGGCTCCGCAGCCATCGCGCTTAACGCAAAATTGATTAGGAGAGAGAAACAGAACAGGGTCCGGGGCGCTTGTTGCAGAATCCTTCTCACTTGCCAAGCCTTTCTGCAAAGCTGGAACCCTAGGGCGGAGTCTGGCGCACACAAAAAAAGACCTATTCCCGGCGCCGGATTAAGGCGGGGAAAGGTCCTGTAAATACACTTTTTCCTTGCGCGGCAACCAGGCTACCATAGCAGTAACTCCTGCCTTAGGCCCTACGGCTTTGCGTCCTGCCCTTTCGGACAGTTTGCCTTTGTCCCGCGGGAGCTCCGCACTCCCGCGGGCACTCACACATCATCTCTTGAGAGGTTGTTTTTTCCTCTACAGCAGAGTATACCCAACCCAAAATGCGCGTGTCGGGTTGCAGAGGCGCACCGTATGGCACCGGGAAACGCGGCGCTTCAACACGCAGCATTTTCAAGCAAATCTTTTGGGGTAGGCCTATTTTTGTACGCCCATTTTGCCCAAAAGCTTCTCCATCAAGCACAAGTTCGTTAAGGCGCTTTGAAAGAGATTGACTCCCACAAAGGCGGTGAAGAGCAGCCACCATTCGCTCACGGTCTGAGAGAGAATCAAGCTAATGATCACAAAGCTCCCGGCAATGAGCCGGATCCATCGTTCCATTTTCATACGATCTCCTTCGGTGTCAGGCACCGGTGCCTGGCACTGGTGCCTGGCACCGGTGCTTCCGGTACATGCTGTAGTACAGAACCGGTACGGCGGTACGGGACAGAATCGTGGCGGCCACTTCTCCGGCGATGAGCGCAATGGCCAAGCCCTGGAATATCGGGTCAAAAAGAATAACGGAGGCGCCCACGACCACGGCCGAAGCTGTCAAGAGCATGGGCCTGAAGCGCACAGCCCCGGCATCGATCACGGCCTCTTCCAAGGGCATCCCCTCCTTGAGCCGCAATTCAATAAAATCGACCAAAATAATGGAGTTTCGCACCACAATCCCGGCGCCGGCGATCAACCCAATCATGGAAGTGGCGGTGAAGAAAACCCCGCTCAGCCAATGCGCGGGCAGGATTCCCACCAGGGAAAGCGGAATCGGCGCCATCACGATGACCGGGGTCTTGAAGGATTTAAACCAACCCACGACCAAGGCATAGATCAAGATAAGCACCGCTGCAAAGGCCAGGCCCAAATCACGGAAGACCTCGTAGGTAATGTGCCACTCGCCGTCCCACTTAACAGCCCATTCCCTGCTGGAATCCGGCTGGCGGGTGAAGTACTGCACCAGCTTTTTCTGACCCTCATCCGAAGCAGGCAACTGGATCTTATCCAGTTCCTTGCGCAAACCCACGAGCGCATACACAGGCGAACCCACTTGGTCCGTGACATCCGCAATCACATAGCTCGTGCGCATGAGATTCTTGTGATAGATGGAATGATCCTGGCTCCGTTTTTCCGGCTTCACTAAATCCGGCAGCGGAATCATTTGCCCGTATCTTGAAAGAAGCTGAATGCCCTCCAGCCCTTTCAGGTCTCTGCGTTTGTCCTGCGGCAAACGTACAAGGATTTCCACAGGCTCATATTCACCAGGCAACCGGGCCAAACCCGCGACTTCGCCCTTCAAGGCGGTTGCGACGGTGCGCGCCACATAGGCCATGGGGATCCCGTTCAATGAGGCCTTTTCGCTGTCGACCTGCAAACGCACCAGATCTTGATCGGCCTCCACATAAGTATCGATGTCCGTGATGCCGGGTGTGCGGCCCAGAAGTGCTTCGATCTTCCCGGAGAGCTCCTCCTGTCCCTGCTGGTTCGGGCCATAGATCTCCAACACCAGGGTGGAAAGCACCGGCGGCCCGGGCGGCACCTCCGCCACCTGCACATGGGCTCCCGCACGTTTGGCAATCTCCTGCAGCTTGGGGCGTATGCTCTCGGCAATCGCATGGCTCTGCCGTTTTCGGTGATGACGGTCCTCCAGGTTCACTTGCAGGTCTGCCATGTGCGGCCGGTTTCTCAGAAAATAGTGGCGGACCAACCCGTTGAAGTTGTACGGAGCGGCCGCGCCCACATAAATCTCGATGTCGGACACCTCCGGCACCTCGCGCACATAGTAGGCCATTTCTTCAATCACTGCGCGTGTCCGGTCGATTGGCGTGCCTTCGGGCATATTCAGGATCACCTGAAACTCGTTCTTATTGTCAAAAGGCAACATCTTGAGGAGAACCCGCTTGGCCGGCACAAGCGCAACGGAGCCGAACAACAACAAGACGAGCACGCAATAAAAAATCCGGCGCACGGAAGCGCGCCGAATCAAAGGCCCCATATAGGAGCGATAGGAGCGCGTCAAAAAATCTTCCTTCTCACCGTGGCCGTGGCCCTTGAGCTTGCCCTTGCGGTGCGCATAACCCAAAATTTTATACGCAGCCCACGGAGTGGCTACAAAGGCCACAATCATGGAAAAAACCATGGCCGCGCTCGCCCCAATAGGGATCGGCCGCATGTAGGGTCCCATTAACCCGCGCACAAAGGCCATCGGAAGAATCGCGGCGATCACCGTGAGTGTGGCCAGAATGAGGGGGCTGC
>JAFGIU010000118.1 GCA_016929445.1 Candidatus Omnitrophota bacterium | reverse complement strand
TGAAATGCGGGTGCACCAAAAGCGTGTGCTCCACATAATCCAAGGTCGAGGTAAAAGTCGTGCCCCCGTAAGAAAGAGACACCCCGATTGTCCTGCGCTCGCGGATCTTAGCATTTTCGAGCTTGAGCCACTTGTCCGCCACCTCCTCCAGCCAGGCTGTGCGCGACTCCACCACCAACACGGCCCGTCGCTCGCGCCGCAAACGCTGCAAGAGCTGCACAAAAAACAGACGCCCCGCCTCATCCAGATAGGCAAGCGGCTCGTCAAAAAGCAGGACCTGGGAGTTATGCCTCAGGACTTCGGCCAGTTGCCTGCGCCGGATCCGGCCCGCAGCACAGGTAGTAGCCCGTTGGCTGCCGGGCCTGGAAAATTGTTTTCTAAGCCATTGGCTAACACTGAGTTGCATTACTTCCGGATAACGCAGTTCCTGAGACAGGAGACGGCAGGACCCGTGAACATGCACATGGCCCCCGGAACGCAGAGTTTTCTGATTGGGAAGTTGATTGGCGAGTCGTTTGAGAAGAAGGGATTTGCCGGAGCCCGTGGGGCCGGTGAGCACCGTGACCTGACCTGCCCGCAGGCTAAGGCACGCGTCCCGGAGAAGCGGCGGAGCTCCGCGAAACGAGAGCGCCAAGCCCTCCGCCTTTAGCAGAACCTCCTTCAGCGCGGTCCTTGTCATGGAAGTTTATTTTACAGTGTTGGTCTAACGATTGAAAGAGAAGAATACAAATGGAGCTGTCATTCCCGCGAAAGCGGGAATCTATTTGTGCAGGAAGACATTTTAGAGCGCGCTCGCGAGATTCTCCGCGGTAAGGGCCTCTACGAACGGGTCTTGGTCGTCGAATATAGGATCATGCATCAGAGCGGGACGTGTTGAGGCTTCTTCCTCAGCCATTTGCGCCATAAGACCCATTAATGTCCTAGCCCGACTAGCGAACTCATCCCTCCGCTCGTTGGCCAATGCTCTCCTTAATGGTTCTTCCGCTGCATCCTCACCCTTGGTGGACCCACTGCGCAAAGCCTTCACAAAGGAAAAGGACTGAATGCCATGCAGCCGGCCTTGGAGCGCCTGGTTCAGGCCAAAGGGCAGGAGCTGCCAATTCTGCAAGTGCTCTTTGTAAAGCTCCAAGTACTGATCGTTCAGGTTCCCAAAATAGCTCCTAAAATAGACCCTGATGCCCTCTTCGAGGCTGAACACGCGGCCAATCTCCGCCATCCAAGCAACAGCCGCAAGATTCACATGAACCGGCTTAATGAACAAACCGTAATCCAAAATGAGCTTCATCTCATCGTCGCGAAGCCCTGATACAACACCCCTCTCTATGAAATCCTCATATCTTTCCAGGAATTTTGTAATATGCAGGGACTCCTTGACGTCTGCCTCTCTGCCTGGAGGAAGATCGTGCATCGTATAAGTAATCTTGTAGATCCCGTGGTTCTGCTTAAACGCCGCAGCTCTTCCCATTTCGGAGATATCAAGGAGCATAAGTTCGCGCAGACCTGGAGAGGCTTGGGGAGGGATAATCCCCAAGCCACGGAAGGATTTGGTCACCCCTCGACGGTAGGCTCTCCATTCCGGATCGGATTGCTTTCGTTTGGCCAGCTCCTCTTTCCGCAAAGGATAAGGCGTACGTTGGAATACCAGATAGGGCCGGCTGCGCTCGGTATCCAACTCCCGGGAAACCCCGCCCTGGATTTCAGGCGGATATTCAAACTCCCCTACAGGCCGCAGAACCCCACCTTCATCCGGAATGCGGGCCAACTCTTGGAATCCCAGTGTCTGAAGAAAGGGCTCTGTATCCTCCCCGAGCAACTCAAGCGCATCGAGTAGCATCTCCACCTCCACCCACTTCATCAAACCTACCTGGCGAATGTAGGGAACGGAGCCTTCGGTCCAACCTGCATACTGTGCCGGAGCATTACTGTTTAGATTTTGGCCCCCACCAATAACCGAAAGCCAGGAGCCGTCCTTAAGAGGAAAGTTTGTGCGCCGGCCATTCATCGCCCAATGATCCTGAGAAAGATCATAGCTTCGACGATCCGCGATCCCCACTCGCACCGTACGTCCTTGATCCAGAACACGTTGAGCGATCCAGGGGGGACCTGGCTTAAATACACTGTATTCGTAAAGGTCCTCGACCGTCCCAAACTCCTCAAGTGCCTCCTGTTGTACAGGCTGGATCGGCTTGCTCGCATCAATACCGGAATCCCCAGTAGGCCTGGGCAACACCTCGGTAAAGACCGGCACAAACTCGGGATCATAGAGCAGCTCCATTTTGATGTCCGGTTCAATCAAGCGCAAGAGCTCCGGATATTCCAATAGGCCATCTTGATCTAGACGTTCCAGCCAAAATTCCCCACCTGCGATACGGTAGAGCTCTTGATATTCTTCCCACGATATCCATTGATGGCGAAATGCCAAATCGATCAGCTCTCCAGCGATCCACGGATGCAAGTTCCCGCGCTCTCCATTCGGTCCATACACAATACGCAATGGGTTGCCCAGTTGGAGCCCCTCCGTAATGAGATGCACACACATCTCGCGCAAGAGGTTTTCCCTGCCTTGCGAAGTCTCCAGGGAGTATTGACCGGCATCCTCATAGGCGTAGGTCGCGGCAAAGGTACGCAGGAGGGACTCAAAGGAATCAGGGAAATCCTGCTGATCGGGCGCCCCGAATTCATTCATTTCATTCACAAGAGTTTCTACCGAACGCGCCGCCTCAGACCAGTCGACAGCATGTTGTTGCGCAGTCGCTTCGAGGGTTTCGTGGTAGCTGAGTACCTCAAGAACTTGTTCTTCAGTAATCTCCCGCCCCAGTTCCTGAGTAAGCACTGCGGCAGCGCCTTCAAGCGCGTCCATAAGGACGACAATCTTTGTGCCGGCCGGGCCCACAGTGGAGTCCTCCACCTGGACACGTTCCACGCCAAAAAGTTGCTGGGCTTCTGCGAGAAGCGCAGATGCTTCATTGTCCAAAGTAAACGCAGCGCCCGGGCCATTGACCAGCCACCCGGCGCCGTCAGCGTCGAAGTCTCCTGTCCATCGGTCCAGAAGAGCTTGCCTAAACCTCGCTGGGAAGTGGTGGGAGCGGGCGTATCTTCTCGACATTTCAGAAGGCACAATCTTGTACACTCTCCATCCTCCATCTCCTTCAAAGATTCTGGAGGCTATGGCTCCGTGTTCGGAAAGGATTCGATACAGAATATGTTCGAAGCCTTCGTGGTACAGCAGAAGCAATGCTCCTTCCTCAGACAACACACGAGGTAAGCCGGACAGGACTTTCTTCAACAGGCCAGCTCCCGAATCCTCCCGGGCAGGATCAATACGCGTTGAGTTAAACTGGGGGATCGGTGCTCCCATAACCACCCAATCCACCGGGCCTTCGACTTCTGACAAAGCATCAGACCTCACAATGTCGATCATATTCTGTACTCCGTACCGTTCGGAAAAAATACGGGTATCTTCCAATGCAATACGGTCTATATCGACTGCAACAACCCGCGCAGGCCTTAGGTTCCGAGCAGCCGCCACGGATATGACGCCCGACCCACTACCCAAATCAACGACAGTGGCCCCTTCTTCGATGACTTCCAGCATGCATTCAATAAGGGGTTGTGAGAAGTACCCGCTCCACACGCCTGGAAAAACAGGAATATAATCCTCTTCGAGCCCAAGGTAGTCTTTGATGTGATGGTAGAATATGTGGTTGGATCTAATCCAACTCCTGCTTTCTTCATGCCTGGCAAAGAACTCCGCGAGATTCACATCAAGTTCCGGACCCTGAACCAGCGCGATATATTGTGTGGTCGCTCCGTCACTTGCCACCAGGGCAATCGGAATGTCGTGCGCCCATAACACATACTCCACTTCGGGCCGCATTCCACCAAAAAGTCTCTCCAACGCGTCAGCACTCACTGAAACGGGATGAGTGGAAAACATCTCGTCAATCCGTTGCCGAGAATACCCCTGGCTTCCGGACAACAGCGCTCCGTTTAAAAATCTGAACGCGTATTCACACTTTTCCTCCACACCAAACGGAGCTTGCGTAGATGATTGAGAGCCTCGCGGGGAAGGCACCTCGAGTATTTCCGCCTGGACATCCACACTGAGCACTCCAAACCAGTGCAGAAGCAAGCTATCCCTCCTGGCGTGAGAAGCCAAGACACCGGATCTATACGCAAGCCCTAAGGCATTACCGGCAATCTCGATATCAGACGGACTATCAAGAAGTCCCGCAGGCCACCTAACATTCCTGTCTTCATTTCTTCCGCTCGACAAGGTGATGCTCAAATCCGGCCGGATCCTTGCCCATCCCTCTCCCGGATTGACAAGGATATCTTCTCCACTTGTAACAATGCTGTGATTCTGCCTGCTCACAACAATCTGATCTATCCTACGTGCGGCACGAACCGCAGCCTCGCCTATAAATACAAAGCCCGAATCTGTTGCGTCTACTCGAAGTTCCAGCTCAGAGTCTACGAGTTGCCTGATAACCATGCGCAAATCGGATTGCTCAATGAACAGCCCTACTTCCTGCAGTCGCCTCGTGAGCTGCGGCATGAGATCACGATTTCCGAGTAAATACTCAAGACTGGGCGGGGATGCAGGTCTCAAGCCCCTCGTCGTCCCTCCTCCTCTTGATATATCTATCTCGGTGGCAACTTCTCCAAGCAACTTCATAACCTCCAGCCCTGGATCATGATAAATATCCCTTCTTGCCCCTTCCGCAAACATCGCGCGAGCAAAGTGTCTCCCCCCCACATCTCCAACTCCTGGCGGAAAACGCGGATCTTTTGCGGCATCCCGCCCGATACCCCACTCGAATCTTACGCGCGGCGGAAGCGTGGTGTGCTTACCCGGTGCCAGGCACCGGTGCCTGGCACCGGTGCCTGGCACCGGCTTTACTTCGGCGAGGACCGGAGTGCAGAGCAGCGCTTGCACGACAAACAGGGCTGTGAGGGTTCGAAAACGGGTTCTTTTCATAGGAATAATCGCGCTAAGTAGTTCTTTAGCAAAAGCTTAGCACATGATTTCGCACATTCAATGCTTTATTAAGTTTGCGAACCTTACCGTATTTGGCTTTAAGTTGTTGCTGTCATTACTGTTATACGGGGCACAGATCACCACGCCTCGCAAAGCTCGGCTCGTGATGACGGCGGTGAGACTATCCTGCTCCCCGCAATGACGGGGTAGCCTTCGCTCCTGATGACGGAGTCTAGGATTCGGAGTGGGGCAGGGCAGCCAAGTTCTTAGGCTCGACCCGGGGAGCAGAGGCTGAGGTCAGAACAGGGGTCTCCTCCGCGCTCTCTTCCACGGCGGCGAGCTTGTCGGAGAAGCGGCGCAAATGGGTCTCGGCCTTCTTGTAGTTATTGAGCGCATGCTCAAGCTGCTTGCCGGTCAGCACAAAACTCTCTTCGCAGGATTCGAAATGGCCGTGCAGCTTGCGCAGGTTCTTGAGGATTTCCTCAGCGTGGCGCTCCACGGCCAAACCGCGCAGGCCCAGGACAATCACCTGCAGGTAGGCGTACAGACTGTTGGGCGACACGGGAATCACGCGATGGGCCATGGCGTGATGAAAGATCCCCTTTTCCTCGGAAAGCCCCTCATCCTTGAGAATGGTTTCGTAGTACACATTCTCAGCGGGGATGTACATCAGCGCAAAGTCAAAGGTGCGTTCGTCCGGGAGAATGTACTTTGAGGAAATCGCGTCAATGTGTTTCTTGACGTCTGTCTCAAAGGCCCGGTGCGCAGACTTCTTTTCCGCATCCCCCTCGGCCTCGGTCAAGCGCCTGAAGCTCTCAATAGGGAACTTGGCATCCACAGGCACGATGCGCTGGTCAATATGGATCACCGCATCCACAACCTCGTTGCTGCGGAAGCGATATTGCATGCTGTACATGCTCTTGTTCGGGAGAATCTCGGAGAGCAAACCTTCCAAAAGATATTCTCCTAAAGCTCCGCGCAATTTGGGCGGTTTCAGCAAATCCTGCAGGCTGGAGATGTCTTTGGAAATTTCCAGGACCTGGGCCGTGGATTTTTCCAAGCCGCCGAGCTTTTCCTGGACCTCGCCAAAAACCCGGCCCATGCCCTGTTGGGATTTGACGAGTTGGTCCGTGCTCTCGGCCAGGCGCTTGTTGACCTCGGACATAATGCCCCCGAGCTGCTCGGTCATCTGTGAACGCAAACCGTCCATGCTCGAAAGCATGAGTTGGGATTGGCGGTCCTGGGCTGCGGCCATTTCCTGGCGCAGGGCCGCCATGCGGTCCTCGGGCGTGGGGCCGGGCGCCGTGCGGCCGGAGCGCCAAAGCCAAAGGCTCGTGACCACTGCGGCGGTTCCGATAATTGCGAGGATGAGAGTCAGAAATTCCATGGGGGGATATTGTATCATTCAATCAGACTGAGGAGGGTCTCCAGATGGAGTTCGGGGATTTCGTAGGCCTCGTGGCCGCCGTTGGACACAGGCACAAGGCGTTTGGCGAGCAGCTTACCGGAAAAGCTGATTTCATCCAGTATCCGGCCTTGTGGATCGAGGAGGCGCAGCACCAGGACCGGCTTATCCAGCCCGAGTTGGGGCGCATCCGCAGGCAGTTCCTCCTTCAATACCGAAATCCACGTCAGCTCCGGCAAGCCTTGCAGAAGCTCGGCCCAGCCCTTGTCCGCAGGGCCCAATATTTTGGACTCCCCGCGCACTTCTATCTCAATACTCTGAATCAAAGATGTGTCCACTGAGCTCAAACGCCGGTCCCGCCACTCCGAAGGATGTTTTTCCAGTTCCCGGTCCAAATAATTGTCCAAGACCAAAATGGCTTGCATCGAGGGCTGCCGGGCATAACGCCCCCCGTTCTGCAATCGATCCCCCAACTCCCAAACAATGGGGTCCGGCTCCCCTTCCAATTTCAATGCCATCACCCAATGAGGCTCATCCAAACCGTATTTGGCCAAATCCGCGTCCCCGGCCAAAGGCAAAATCTCCAGCACGCGCCGTTCCGTCAGCTTGCCCAAAAAGGCTTTGACCACGGATACATCCGCCGAAGCATTCACCGGCTGCACCAGCCTCCATTCCCGCGCCCCAGTCGGCAGTTTCCGGCCCTTGAGCACCAGCTCTCCGGCCAAGGAGCGCAAACGCAATTCCTCGACCTGGGGCACGGCATAACTCAGGAGCCGGGCATCGGCAAAATCCCGGACCTCGGGCCTTAACAAGGCAGCAGGCACCTTGACCGTGACCACCGCGTCCCGCTGCCCTAGGCGGCAATACCGCAGGTCCTCTTCCTCACCCGGAACCTTCCCGCCCACCTCCAAGACCAAGGGCTGTTTGAGGCCTGCCACAACAATTTCAAAACGCGCCTCAGGCGCATCCAGGTCATAAGGAATATAATCCGTGACCTCGTCTGCCACAAATTCCTCAACGCGCAAGGCCCTCAGATCCCTCACCCATTGGTCAATGTAAAAGCGGGCCGCCGGATAACGCAGGGGCGAGGTAATGAGCCAGCCTTCGGGCTGCAAACCGGCCACAAAATCCCCCCAGGTCCCGACCAGGCGCAGCTCCGTCACCTTATGCGGCAAAAAATCAAACACGGTGCGATCGCGGTAATGAACCGCCGGATGGCTGAAGAGGTCGCGGAACGCGTCCGCAAACACGCCCGCACTGCGCGAGGGCAGCTCCCGGAAATATACGCGCGGCCCAAACGGAGTCGCATTGCCGAACTGGATTTCATGGATCTCGCCCAGAGCCTTGAACTTGACCACCACCTCCGGCTGTTCCAAACCGCTGCCTTCGGGCACGGAGAAACCCCCTTCCCCGGAATTCCAAAGCCGGTTGGGCCGGCAGTATTCCAAGGCCCGGGTGATCTCATCAGCCACTGCATAACTGGCCGGCGCATCTGCCGGATACGTCATCCTCCATCCTTCACCGCGGCGTTCCAGCTTCACTTCGCCGTGGGTGTTCAGGATTTCGAGCCGGCTGATATCTTCAGAATCCAATTTGGGATAAAGACGCTGCTTGGCAGACCGCCATTCATCAGTGGAAGGGGACCGCATCTCAAAAATAGAAATATAGGCGCCCAAGGCCACGACCAGCACAAACAAGACCAAGGTCTGGCGCCACCTCATCGGCGTCTCCTCCACCAAACCGCTCCGCCCAGAAGCAGACCCAAGGCAGGCATTCCCACTACAGTGCCCCAAAAAATCTGGTGCAACTCCTTCGCTTCCAATGTCAGCCGGATATTCTCAGCCTGCTTGGGGCCGATCTGGATCAAGGATTCGCGTTCAGCCAACCAGTTGGTTCCGGCCAGGAAGAATTGGCCGTTTCCCAGGTTGTTGACTTGGGTATTGTCCACCAAGTCCGAATCCCCCAGCACAACCAGGCGCGAGCGCCGGCCTCCCTCTCCGGTCCACTCCGCAGCCACGGCCACGGAAACAGGGCCTTCCACATCTTCCCCGTCGTTAAAAGTAAATTTGGGATTGTGCGGAGTCATCTCGCCCCAACCCTGAGGCGAGGTTTTGGCCAAGGACTGCACGTTAAAGTTATCCAGCACTCCGCGGATGGGCTCCACAGAACGCGTGAGCGGCATGAGAAGAGTCAGTCCTTGGATGGGGGCTGTAATCGGGTGGGTCAGGTATTCCGCAATAAAGAGATTGGCCGCGCTGACCATGGGCAGTTTGCGCGCCGGATCCACCACCACGTCCTGGGTCACCCGGATCCCGTAGGACTCCAGAAAATCCTCCAAGCCCACCTCGACCAAGGGATCCAGCAGGAGAAACAGACTGCCGCCGCGCAACAGATAATCCTGGATCAGATCGATTTCTTCGGGCGCAAAGCGCGCCCTGGGCCCTGCCACGGCCAGCACATCGATCTCCTCAGGCTGCAGGGACTCAAAAGCCAACAAGGAAATATCCCGGACTTCCATATTGTCGCGCTCGAGCAAAATCTTGAGCCCGGAGATCCCGTCCTTCTCAAAAGAGGCCGTGGACTTCTCCCCATGCCCTGTCACAAAAGCCACAACCGGGCGTTTGGCTTCTGTGACTTCCAAAATTCCCGCCGTAATCGCGCCCTCACCCTTAAAGGCCGTAAGGATCGAAGGCAGGCCTTCAAGCACTCCGCTGTTGTCAATGTCCGCCAGGTCTTCATCCGAGATGTACTTATGGCTGTCTCCGGATTCAAAGATCACGATATTGCCCGTCTCCACCCCGAATTGCTGGGCCAGGGCCTCTGCACGGGCCACGTCCCGGTCCGGGTCCACAAACTCCACACTCAGACTCCTGCTCAAACGCTTGTAACGGTCCAGGAGTTGCTTGAGAGGATCGTAGAGCGGATGCCCGGGTTGATAGAAGACCGTGATCTTGACCTCCTGGGCCAGGTTTTCCATCACCGCTTCGGTCTTATCGGAGAGCGTATACATCCTGGCAGACGTGAGATCAAACTGGCGGTAGTGCCGCGCCGCCAGGTAATTGACCATGACAAAGAGCAGGAAGATTAGGCCCACCGCAAAGGCGAGATTAGCGAGGGTCAGTGTTTGCCGGAGTCGGTGTTTCATCGCCATCTCTGGCTCTCCAAAACCCAGATAGCACCCAACAGGTTCACTATGATCAGGCTCGCGTAAAAAGCGATGCGGCGGGTGTCGATGATCCCCTTACTAAACTCGCTGAAGTGATTGAGAATGGAAACATAAGAGATAAAGCCCTGCATTTCTTCCCCTTGCAACAAGAGGCCCACCAGGCCAAAAGAAAACAAGAGCAAGATCACGGCAAAGGCAACCACAGCGGCGACAATTTGATTGGAAGTCAGGGCCGAGGCAAACACCCCGATGGAAAGCAACACTCCGCCCGCAAGCAGGGTCCCGATATACCCGCTCCAAACCGGGCCCATGTCCACGGATGTATGGGCGCGCAGCACAAACATATAGAAAAGAGTGGGAGCCCACAGGAGCGCATAGAAGATCCACGCGCCGAGGAATTTCCCCATCACAATCTCCCACTCCCGCACCGGAGCGGTCATCAGCATTTCGATCGTACCGAGCCTTCTCTCTTCGCTAAAAAGGCGCATGGTGATGGCCGGGCAAATCAAGATCAGACAAAACCAAAAGAAGAAGGTGCCTCCGAAAAAGATCTGCATCACCGAGCCGGTCATGGTAAAGCTCGGATTATTGAGCGCGGTCGTCAGGATCCAAAAAGTCCAGCCGTTGATGACCATGAATACGGCCAGAATCACGTAAGCAATGGGTGAAAACCAATAGGATGCCAGCTCGCGCCGGATCAGCATCGGGACATGGGTCATTGGGTAATCTCCACAAAGATCTCCTCGAGTGAAGCCTGATCCGCGTGCAAATCGCGCAAATCCCAGCTGCGCTGAACAATCAGCTTGAACAAAGCGCCCCGCACATCCTCCCCGCTCTCTGAAAAGACCCGGAAAACACTGTACTCTCCGCGCGACTCAATTGTCACAGCCCCCACCCCGGGCACTGCCTCCATTTCCTCCGCTGCTTTGACGGGATCGGCCACGCGAACCTCCACCCGCACAGGAGCCGCCTGTTTGAAGCGCTCGCGCAACTCCTGCGGCGTGCCCTGAGCCACCAAACGGCCCCGGTTCAAGATCAAGACGCGCTGGCATACGGCCTCGACCTCCGGAAGGATATGGCTTGAAAGGAGAACCGTGTGCTCGGTTGCCAGCTCCGCAATCAGCGAGCGCACCTGGCGGATCTGGTTCGGATCCAATCCAACCGTGGGCTCGTCCAGTATGAGGACTTCGGGAGAACCCAAAAGAGCATCGGCCAAACCCACACGCTGCCGGTAACCGCGGGAGAGCTGGCCAATCACGCGATTGTACACTTCCGTCAGACTGCAACGCTCGCTCACACTGCTCAGTTGCTCCCGCAATTTGGAGCGGGGCACGCCCTTGAGCGCCGCGCGGTAGCGCAAATACTCCCTCACCCTCATATCCGTATAGAGCGGCACGCTCTCGGGCAAATAGCCGATATGCCTTCGCACTTCCAGGGAATTCTTGATGACATCATGCCCGCAGATTGTGGCCTCGCCTGCGCTGGCCGGGAGATACCCGGTGAGAATGCGCATCGTGGTGGTCTTGCCCGCGCCGTTGGGGCCCAAAAAGCCCACCACTTCCTGGGAGGACACATCAAAACTCAGGGAGTCCACCGCTGTTACCCGGGGGAAGGCTTTGACCAGATTAGAGACGTGAATCATTGATCTGCGGGTTCGGTAGGTTCTTCGAGTTCTGCGGATTTCGCCGGTTCGGTTCCCAAAGCCTTGGCGATCCGGCTCAAGAAATCCGATTCATCAAAGGGCTTGGTGATGTAGTCCACGGCCCCCTCCATTTCGAAGAGATCTTCCATCTGGGCATGCGAGGTGAGAATAACAACGGGTATGCCCTTGAGAGCCGGGCGCTTCTTGATTTCGCGCATGGCCGAATACCCATCCATTCCGGGCATCCGGATATCCATACAAATCAAGTCCGGCTGTTCCAAACGCAGACGCTCAAGAGCCTGCTTGCCGTCCGTGGCCGCGGACACGATGTACCCATGCCGTTGCAATAACCGCGAGAGCAACTGCACCAGGCTTAGCTGGTCATCCACCAATAGGATACGCTTCGCCAAAAAAACTCCCCCAGTTCTGTTTGCGAGCCTACCTCTTGGAAGGGTCTTTCCCCTCGACCAGTAGGATGGGATAATTCCTCATCAGCTCGTCGGCCAGCAAAACCTCAACCCAGTACTTGCCGGGATTGGGAAAGGTCACGCGGTCAAACCTTGAAATGACGGTATGATGGGAGTCCATGTCCTTGAGCTTGAAGCTCACTTCAGGGCTCTCCACAATCGTCGTGTTGTCCTTGGAATTCACCAATCGCGTGCGTTGAACAAACTCACCTTCACCCTTGCACCAACGGTTGGCAACAAATAGCGTGGGGTGGGTTGCGGGAAAACGCTCGGCGCCAATCACTTCGAAAAGACCGAGAAACATCATCTTCCCGTTGTCTTCTCGGCGAACGTCATCGCAAATAACTGAAAACTGTAGATCCGGTAGCAACGCCATTATTTAAGCCGGTTCAGGATCTTTACAAAGACCCTCTCGGAAAGCTCCATATACGGCAAGAGATACCTCCGCGACTTGACCTTCAGCTTGATTGTGCCTTCGGTCAACTCTTCCAAGTAAATCCGCAGGTTTGCCGAGCCCATTTTGGCCTCAATACGGCCGTGGTCTCTGTCTTCTTCAATCAGCTTACCGTCATCAGCGTAATGCGTTGCAATCGCAACACTGGCCTGCCAAAGGCTTTCGTATGAAGCGCTGATCTCTCCCTGGATGGAGTCCTTGCCCACGGCATAACCACCAACTGCAGCACCGGCCACAATGACCGGAGCACAGCCCGCAAGAGCTACTGACATACTGAGCAATAGAGCAAGATTAAGGTAGGCGCGTCGCATTAATGTCCCCTTTTCCTCCACCTAACCCGAATGGTTACAGCCATTGGGGTTATCCCTGCGATTGTATCTCCGCCCAGAGCTGATGTCAAAGTTTGTCAATCCTCAGGATTTTGCCCCTTTGCGCCGGATCTTGACCTTCTCGACCAGACGGTTTGTGGCAGCCTCTGCGCTAATCTCCCATTTCTCGACCACAACCCGGTCTCCGGTCCGGGGCATTTTGCCCAAGGCCGCTACCATAAGCCCCCCGATGGTCTCCGCCCGGTCCTCCGGCAGTTCCAGATCCAGCTCCTCGTTGAGTTCGGATACCGGAGTTTTGCCATCCACAAAGTAGACATCCCCGCGCCGCTGGATCCGCCGTTTTTCCACAGGATCGTACTCGTCGCTGATCTCCCCCACGATCTCTTCGATAATGTCCTCCAGGGTCACCACTCCCGAGGCACCCCCGTACTCGTTGACCACAATGGCCATCTTGCGCCGGTTGTTCTGAAACGCGTTGAGCACGTCGTCAATGGTCATCACCTCAGCCACATAGTAGGGGCGCCTGGCGAGCTCCCGGACGGGCCGGTCCTCAGGCTCCCCCAAGAGGTGCGTGATGTGGACAACCCCGGTAATATTGTCGACGCGATCTTCATAGATGGGGATACGGCTATGGCGCTTGGCACGCACAATCTCCAGAAGATCGCCCACTTTCTGCCTGGAATCCGCGGCATCCACATCAATGAGCGGAGTCATGATTGAACGCACTTGCGTAATGCCGAAATCCAAAACTTCCCGGGCCATTTCCGCTTCATCCGGAGTGAATCCTTCCGTGCGCGCCTCGTTTTCCAGCAAAATACGAAGTTCGTCACGGGTCATGAAGGGTTTCTGCTTGGTACCGGCCCTTGCCAAACGAGTCACCCCCCCGGAAATCGCGGCCGCCACCTTGACCAGGGGATACATGATGCGATAGGCCCAGATCAAAGCAGGGATATTCTGCAGGGTGTACCGGTTGGGACGCTGGCGCGCGAAACCCATGGGCACGATTTCCCCAAAGACCACAAACAGCGGCACCATAATGACGGTGGCGATAATGGCGCCCCCGTCTCCAAAGGCGCGGACCGCCAGTCCGGAAGCCACAGAAGCCCCTGTGACAGCGGCAAGATTCACTCCCACAAGCGTCGTGCTGAGAAGTTTTTCAGGATGGGCCAACAGGTCCAAGACCACCTTTGCCCGTTTGTCCCCCTGCTCACTGCGGTGCAACATCCGGAGTCTGGAGGAAGAAATGACGGCCATCTCCGTCGAAGACAAAAAGCCTTGAACAAAAAGGCAAAGCGCGATAATTAAGAATCCGATAATAACGGACATTATTTGTCCTTATCGTGGATATCACCCACAATTTCTTCCAGAAGATCCTCAAAGGTGACAAAACCCGTCACCAAACCGTATTCATTGACCACCAGGGCCATGTGAGTCTTGCCATTAGCCATATTGCGAAACAACTGGCCCGCGTCCATGGCTTCGGGAACAAAAAATGGAGGCCGGAACAAAAGCCTGCGCACAGGCTGATCCAGTTGAACCCCGTGAATCAAGAGATCCTTAACATAAAGCACCCCCACCACATTTTCGGGCCGGTCTTCGAACATCGGAATCCGCGTAAATTGTTGCTCCCGCACGGCCTTCACAATTTCCTGAGCCGGGGTGTTCACGTCAAAGGCAGTCAGCTTTGCATAGGGACGCATCACATCCCCCACAGTCCTGTCTCTGAACCGGAAGATGTTGTGCAGGAGCTGGGTTTCTTCCTTAGCCAGGACTCCCGAACTCCCGATAAACGGAATTGCGGAACGCAGCTCCTGAGCAGTCACGCGAGCTTTTTCAACTTGGGAATACTCTCCGAGGCCCGATAGTACCCGCTCGGCAAACCGGCCGAGCAGCTTTCTCAGAGGAGAAACCAGCGTAGCCCAGAATGCAAGCACAGGCGCCACAATCCGAGCAAAAAATTCGTTATGATACAAAGCAAATGTCTTAGGTATGATTTCCCCAAACACCACAATCACCGCTGTCATTAGAGGAATGGCAAGAAACAGTCCGGCATCCCCCACAGCCTGAATCGCCACTTGGGCCGCTAAGGCTGAGGCAAAAATATTCGAAAACATATTTCCGATGACAATCGTAACCAAAAGGCGCAAGGGATGATCCAGGAGTCGCGCAGCTAAGGGGCCAAAGCCGCGTTTTTCCTCGGAGAGTTTTTCAACTCGAACCCGGCTAAGGGAGAAGAGAGTGGTCTCAGACCCCGAAAAAAAGGCGGAGGTTGTGACCATGAGGACCAATAGAATCAAAGGAAGGAATAATGTTACGCTCATCTACACTACTGCGTCAGACTCCGATCATGGGTATGGCCTGAGTTGCAAAAACGCTGCGGCCGCGCGGCACAACTACAATGCCCGAGCTGTCAACATGATAGCGATTTGCGTCTCTTCCGCCGGCATAAACCTGGGCACCGGGCTCAATTTGGTTAAATCGATCCACAATGGTCCTGCGCACGCAAGCGCCCCGGCCGACCACCGTATCATCCATAATTACCGAGTCCTCGATTACCGCGCCGGGCTCCACCCTCACCTTGGAGCCCAGAATCGAACGTTTAACTGTGGCATCCTCAACCCGGCTCCCGCTGCCAAAAGCCGCGGATTCCAGACGCGCCCCGTCAATCTGGGTGGGTGGACCGATGTATTCGCTGCCCAGAATAGGCCAACGACTATTGTTCAGATCCAGGACCGGCTGGCGGCCCAGAATATCCATACTGGCGTGCCAATAAGAGACTAAATTACCCACATCCCGCCAATAACCCGGTTCTTCGTAACTATTCAGCCCCGGGATCTGGTTTTCAAAGAAATTGTAAGCAAAGACATTCGCTCTGGTGAAAAGCTCCGGAATAATGGTCTTGCCGAAGTCATGTGCGGTGGAGCGCTGTGAATCCTCCATAAGCACATCAATGAGCATCCCCGTATTGAAAAGGTAATTTCCCATGGACGAATAGGCGCGCCCCGGATCCGTGGGCATGGCTTGGGGGTGCTTGGGCTTTTCGTCGAATCCAGTGACCCGCCCGTTTGCGTCCGCAGTCACGATCCCATAACCCGTGGCATCTTCGATGGGCACGGGCAAGGCAGCCACCGTGGCATCGGCCCCCTTGCTCAAGTGAAACTCGATCATTTGGCGGATATCCATGCGATAGATGTGGTCGGCACCAAAAACCGCCACAATATCCGGCGAATACTCGCGAACGACATTGAGGTTCTGAAATACCGCATCGGCGGTTCCCCGGTACCACATCTGATCCGCCCAGCGCATCTGCGGAGGCACCACCGTAATAAAGTGATCGCGCCGCATTCCCGTCAAACGCCAGCCTGTACGCAGATGCTCAATGACCGATTGGGACTTGTACTGCACCAGGATATACAGGGAATAGATGCCTGAGTTGATGAAATTACTCAGAACAAAGTCGACGATCCGGAAGCGGCCGCCAAAGGGCACGGCCGGCTTACTCCGGTCACGAGTCAGCGGGTAAAGCCGCTCTCCCTTTCCGCCGGCCATGATCATCCCCAGCACCGACGGGTTTTGCGTTGATTTCTCCACTTCTATCTCCGTACCAGGACAGGTCCAGGTCCGGGAACACACAATCCACTTTCTCGGTATAGGACAGGAATTCCCGGTCTGCCTCGTTTGTGGCATAACCTTCCATCACTTTAATAGACAACTCCATCAATCTCTTGTAATCCGCATAGTGCTCGGCAAAACGGCGGTCCGAATAATCCCGGGCCGATTCGGTCGTAATTAGAAACTGCCAATCCGAAGACTGCAGCAGCAGCAATTCACGCATGGCCTGGGTCAGAAGCCGGTTGAGTTCAGGGCTGTTCTCCTCCGGCACGCAAGCCATAATCCGTTCCATCTGAACCTCCGCGTCATATAACCGCTCCCAGGTCCAGGCCGTATGCCGGTTAAGCCAAACACGGTGGTCTCCCCAAGCTCCCCAAGAACCCTCTGCAGGCACAACGGCTGTGTCCGGCGGATAGCTCTTCAAATAGTCACCGCAAGTCTTGAGGCTCACCCCGCTCTTCTGCAATTCACGCAAAGCCGCCCCCAACCAATCCGGGCCCTCATACCACCAATGGCCGAAAAGCTCCGTGTCAAAAGGAGCCACGACCACCGCTCGCTCTCCAAGTTCCGAGATTTTGAGCACACTGCACACGCGGTTCGCAAAATCCCGGGCATGCTTCTGCACACACTCTTGAGCCCTGTGGGGTTCGTACACACTCTTCTCCACCATATCGGAACGGATATCTGTGACGCGCCAATAGCGCATCCCGCCCGGATGATGGCGCTTGTGAAAGTCACAGTAATAGGCATCCCCTGGATAGGCATCGGTCGTGCCCCACACTTGACCGCTGCAAATCGGGTCGCGGACCAGGATGCTCATCCCGCGCTCTGTGGAGGGAACACCCTCGATCCGGTAGCTTTGGTACGGAGTGCGCACCGCACTCGGCAGCATCTCCGCATCCCTGTCCTTGGTGCGCAGATTCTGCAGGGCCGGAAAAATCTGCTCATAGGTTTGAGGCGAACGCCCTGCCCGAAGGCTGTGAGAGTCCAAAACAAAATATTCAAAACCCTGCTCCCCTGCCAACACTTCCAGGCCCGGGCGGTTCGCATGATATTTACCGTGCTCCGGCCCGATCGGCGGAGTCCAGGGATAGCCCGGCCGGTAACCACATTCCGGCAACCAGAGCCCCTTGGGGGCCTTTCCGAAAAAT
>JAFGIU010000117.1 GCA_016929445.1 Candidatus Omnitrophota bacterium | reverse complement strand
GATTCCCGAAACTGCTCACGGCCGGCGGATCGGGAATGGGAAAATTCATACCCAGCGTGATCGCATGCTTCTTGCCGTTACGCCAAACCTTTTCCCAATCAATGCCCATGCGGTAATCCGGGGTGAGGGTGACCTTCACAATCTTGGCCTCAATCAGCACCTGCTTATCCGGAACATCCAGCTCTGATATGATCTGCAGGATCTCATCCATGCGCCCGGGGAGAGTCGTGACAATCAACTGATTGTTGTCCTCGCTGGCCTTGATGCTGCCCACCCCTTTGGAGTCCAGGCGTTCGGTCAGGGCTTCCTCCACCTTCTCAGCATCGGCATATTGCAGACGGATCACCCGGGTGTCGCGCTCTTTTTCCATCGCGGAAATCGCGTCCATCATGGGCCCGAGCTTCTCCGGAGTATCCAGGATCACCACTGTCCCGGAATCCGGATCCACCACAACGCTCCCCGACTCACTCTTGAGCGTCTCCAGCACCGTGAGAATATCGCTGGCCGCCGCGTACTCCAGCTTGACGACCTGCACAATCTTGGCTTGGCTCCAGGACTCCCCTGTAGTGGCTTCGTGATCCGTGTCCAGGAGCACATAGTAAATATCCCCCCGCCGTTCCAGAGCCAGGTCATTGGAAACCAGGATAATATCCAAGGCATCCCGGACCGTCACATCACTCAGAGACAGCGTCACACGGCCTCCCACGTTCTTACTGACTGCAATATTGACCCCTGCGCCGTCGGCCAGAAAACGAATGGCGTCGGCGATATTGGTGTCCCGCAAATCCAGAGAAAGGCGGCGGGACAAACGCGGGTCATCCAGAATGGAATGGGTGCTATAGGCAGGATACGCAGACGTGTCGCTCGGATTTTGGGCCCGGACCTCAGGGCTCATTCCCTGAAAGACCCAAAGCAGTGCGAGGATTAAAACGAATCCGAATTTACTTGAGCTCAATGACTTCATCCTCATGACTAAGCATCACGCGATCCCGGTAGATCGCGGTCACCGTGAATTCATTGACGATCTCGCCTTCGTGCACGAAGAAGGTCTGCTGCGTCCCCATGTCCTCAATCATGGCCCGCGGGGACTCTCCATAGGATACACCCACCAGCCTCAGACCTGCGTAGGGCTGCTCCGGGGCCGCGCTAAGAGTCCCCCCGCCGGGTTGAGGATTGGCGGGCGCCGGCACTCTCTCATTGCCTGTCTCTTCTCCGGACAAAGCCCCGCTTTCTGCGGGTTGAACCGCACGGGGTCCTCCCATTCGATGGGGATCAAAAATATCCTTACCGCCGGAAACCCGCAAATACTCTTCCAATGCACGTGATCTCTGCGGTTCCACAACTTCCGTGCTTGGGAAGTCCTTGGGCAAGAAGCTCTGCCGAAGTTCTCCTCCGGCTGTGGCGAACCGAAACACGGCATAGCCGGCGGTTCCAAGGACCAAGATCGCGAGCACACTGTTAAGAGTGGAAAGTCTCCAGATCCTGGACCATGCACCCGAACCTTTGCCCCGGCCCAGAGAGCCCAGCCGGGTCAGCCCGGCTTTGAGGCCTTGCTTCCAAGACACCTTCTTGACCGCTTGGGGCGCCTCCGGTGACGCATCCTCTTTGGCAGGAGCCCCGTCAATCAGCTTTAGTAGCCGGCTGCGGTCAGATTCGTTCGAACTGGCCATACCCGATCCGTGAATCCTCGGCAATCAGTTCCTGCGTGATCTCGCGATCCACCGCAGTCTTGTTGCGTATGACCAAAATCTCCAAAGCATCGTGGCAGAGCATGGTGATCCGCCGAGGGCAACCTTGAGTGTAGCTGTGAATTTCCTCCACCGCCTCTGCGGTAAACAAGGGCCCCTCTTGCTTGTATCCCCCGCGGCGCAGGCGATACTGGATCATTTTATGGGTTTCTTCCAAATTCAAGGGATTGATCACGTATTTAAGCGCGATGCGCTCCCAGAAATTCCGGATTTCCCGGACGCGGGGCAAAAGCTCCATCTGGGAAAGCAGGACCAGTTGCAGGAGCTTGAACTTGTTGGTCTCATAATTCAGCAACGTGCGCAGGACCTCGATGGCGCCTTGGCTGAGTTTTTGCGCCTCGTCCACCAGGAGCACCACAGTCTTCCCCTCCTCAAGCCCCTTTTGATGCAAGAAGCGCTCCAGGGCCTTCTTGCAAGCGGCCACGGAGCGCTCCGCAGGGTGGATATCATAAACATCCGTCAGGGAAAGAATAAAGTCGAGTTCGGATTCGGCGCCCGGGTCCAGAACCATGCCAAAAAGATACCTGGAATCGTCTCCTAAACGGGCAAAAAGTTTGCGGGCCAAGGTGGTCTTGCCGTTGCCCACATCCCCGAGGATCAAAGACAAGCCCCTGCGCAGCTTGATGGCTATCTCCAAACGCAGGAGAGCTTCGCGGTGCTCGCGGGATTCATAGAAAAAGGAGGGGTCGGGACTGGTAGAGAAAGGCTCCTCCTCAAGTCCCAGAATCTTATAGTAGCTCATGGCTTATATTAACATAGCCGGTAGAGATTCAACCACCTGTTAGGCTTCTGGGCCCCAAGGGAGCTTGTGGAGGAGCTAAAACGGCCTCGGACACAGATTGCTTCACTGCGTTTGCCGGGCCGTTTTCAGCAGGCCCCGTACCCCGAAAGGGGACGGTTCTCACGGAACTTGCTGCAGTTGAAGGAGTAGGCGAGAACCGTCCCTGGTTTGAAGCCTGCATAACCGATCCGGAACAAGCTACACTTGGGGATGACAAGCGAAACAAGCACACTAACTCTCGCTCTGTGCGAAGAAAGCGTTAGGAAAATCAGAAACTAGATTTGGTGGAGGGCGAGATTTTCAGGGGCGGAAAGCATGCGCTGCTCCAGTGCCTCCAGCTTTTCCCCAAGGCCGTCGATATTCGCCTCCTCAACAAGCTTGGGGAAATCACTTCCGTAGGCATCCAACCGGCTCAACACATTGACCAGGGTAATTTTCTCCAATGAAAGAGCCGGTTGAAACTTTTCTTCCCGCCCCTTCTCCTCCTTCAGTTCGGTCAAGAGCCCGGCTTGTACCAGTTCGTGAAGCACCTCCCTGATCAAGCGAATGGGGACCCCCATAGACTGAGAAAAATCGTGGGTGCCCAGAGCGGGCTCCCCGCAGTCAAAAGTCTTGGCGCAGAGCTCCATGATTCTTAAGGACAAAAGCTTCTTAAGCCGCTTGCTCGCGCTGGAACAGTCCTGTTCAAATTCGTAGGTTTCCTCATTTTCCAAAGCAAAGGAGATTTCCGCACCCAACAACACGACCAACCAACTGATCTGAAGCCAGATAAGGAACAACGGCAGGGCTGCAAAACTCCCGTAAATGGCGTTATACTTCGCCACCCCGACTTGAAAGTGGATGTACCCCCATTGCACAAATTGGTATAGGGTCCCGGCAATAATTCCACCGAAGAAAGCCGCTCTAAAGCTAACCTTTGTATTCGGCATAAACATGTAAGTGAAGGTAAACAAAAACCAGAGAGCCAGGTAGGGAACCACATGGATCGAGAGCAGAATAAGCTTGCTGACCGGCCCCAGCAAAGCCAGCTTCTCTGCAATCATTTGGATCTGAGAGGTAAGAAACACGGTCACGCTGCTTGAAAGAATAAAAAGGATGGGACAAATTAGCATGATCGAAAGGTAGTCGGTCAGCTTCCGGCTAAAAGGCCTGTCTTCCATAATTCCCCAAATCGCATTAAAGGATTTCTCGATATTGCCTAAGACCTTGATCACAGCCCAAAACAAGAGAGCGATACCGAATCCCGCAATCACGCCGCCTTTGGTGTTGGCCAAAAATGCGTTCGAGAAATCAATCAGCCAATTCACAACCTCCTCTTGCCCTTGGAGGTTGGCCCGAATGACCGACTCCAGCAGTGATTCAAACCCAAAACCCTTGGCAATCCCAAAAGCCATGGCCAAGACAGGCACAACCGAAAGCAAGGAGTAAAAGGTCAACGCAGAAGCCCTGAGCTGGCACTTGTCCTCGGCAAAACCGCGAAAGGCCAAGAGCGAAATCCGCAAAGGCCTCACCCACAGGGACTGGGACCTGGGCAACGTCCGGATCCGAAGACGCCAAATATCCACTGTGAGAAAATCCAGAATCTTTTTCATGGCTGCACCTTGAGCAAGATATGGGCCCGCACTCCGCCTTCGGGCCGGTTACGGACATCCACAATTCCCTCGTGCATCTCCACAATATTCCGGATAATCGTGAGCCCCATGCCCGTGCCCTTTCCGGGAGGTTTGGTGGTAAAGAAGGGATCAAAAACCTTGGAAAGCTTTTCTTCGGGGATCCCCACCCCCTCATCTTCTACTTCCACCAAAACCACGGTGTCCCCGATTTGAATGGGATCCCCGCTCTTTCGACCTTCCAATTCCTTTGCCGTCTCAATCTGCTTGACGGAACTGCGCACTGTCATGGCACCCCCGCCTTCCATGGCATGCACGGCATTGACAAAAAGATTGATCAGAACCTGGTGCATCTTGTTGGGGTCAATGCGCACGCGGGGAAGATTATCCCCAAGCTCCGTATTAACAGATATCTTGTATTTCGTGAGTTCATGCTTGACCAAACGCAGGGCGTGTTCGATCTCCGGATTGAGATCTCTCGGGGCAATTTCCAGGTCCACAGGCGCGGCAAAATCCAGAAGTCCCTTGATAATCTTGTCCGCCCGGTCCACCGCGTCATTCATGTCCCCCAACATGGCCCGCATGTCTTCGCTAAGATCGGGAAAGCTGCCGGAGATAATGTTGACTCCCATCACCAATGTCATCAGGGGGTTTTTGACCTCATGCGCCACACCGGCTGCCATACGCCCGACGGATTCGAGCTTGGCGGACTCAATGAGCTGAAGCTGGGTCACGCGCAGTTGCTCGTTGGTTTTGCGCAATTCCTCTTGGGTGTTTAAAAGGTTCTGGAGGATCTCATGAACGATACTGCGTCCGAAGTACAGCCCCAGGAGCGCGATAAAGAGCCCCATAAAAAAATACAGACCGTCCAAACCGACCAAAATTTCCACGGAAAAAAAGCGAACAGTGATGAGATAGCAACAGATGAGCAAAGGAATGATGCTCATCAAGCCGAAGGCGGCATTGAATCGAGAGTAAATCTCTCGGCGTAGGGTTAGTTTTTGAGACGCCATATGTCAAAGTGGTGCAGGGAAGAGGACTCGAACCTCCACGCCCTTGCGGGCACTAGCCCCTCAAGCTAGCGCGTCTGCCAGTTCCGCCATCCCTGCTAATTAACTTGCTCCTCCCCGGCCTCGTTCGATTCCAACGGAGCAACTTGAAGCCACTCCGGTAATAGGCCCAAACGCCGGCGCCGGTTGAAGGATTCCCGCGCCTCATCGGAGAGTCCGGGAATTTCAGAATTCATTGCCACGGGAGGACCCGTATACGCCCTCTGCACAGCCATTTGGGCAAATTCCCGCATCATCTCCGCTTCCTGGACCACGGACGCAAACCGCTGCCGGAGATCTCCATGCTGGGTCAGGAGCGTCTTGTGCTCCGTGTAAAGCGCTGAGAGTTCGGTCTGCAAATGACCCCGCTCCTCCGTCACTTGGCCCAGCTGCTTTACCATGTCTTTGATGACGCCCTGGCTCTCTTCTTCAGTGCTTCGAAAGCGCTCCATCTGTCCGACAAGAGCATCCAGGTGTTCCTTGAGATAGCCCATCTCTCCGCGCGTCCGCTCCAAAACCTGGACCAACCAGCGCTCTCTCTGCCTCAGTGCCTGCCGCTCCTGCTGTAAACTCAACACCAGGCCACCGGTTATCAAAACAAGGACCACAAGAGCCCACACACCCCATCGACTGATTCTCTGTGACATAGTCTATTCCTGCGCTCGCAACATTTGTATTTCCAGTTAGTTGGCTCACCCAAAACAGTTTGTGTATTGTACCAAAAAACCGAATCACAGCCTATAGCCTTCCTAACTAATTATAAATAAACAGCTTAAAACAAAACAGCGCAGGACCCGGCCGGGCCCTGCGCTGAGAAAAGGGGGAGTGCTTTCTTATCGACCCGCTAAGTGGCTCCGAGAGCCGTCCCAATGCGGTTTTGGATTTCCTCCCCTTCAAAGCTAAAGGCAATGCCCACATGATAAATATCTGAATTAGGGATCTGCTTGCTCCAAATCACAGTCCCCTGGATGCCCGCCAAATCCCCGGATCCCTCGCCGCCCGCCACTTCAATTCGCGTATTGTTGGGCAAAAGCCTGGGGGATTCTACCCCGACTCCCCCGCCGCCGACATTCCGGACTCTTACGCCGATGGGCTCCTCTCCGGAATCCAGCACCCGGATAGTCAAATACATATCCTTCCCGGACAAGCCGGCGCGCCGGTGAGTGCGCCGGTCATAGACCGCAGCCAAAGGATCCAAACCCGTTGTCCCCTGCTGGCTCATAGACACAGTCTTCCAATCGGAGCGAACATCCTCTTTGGTGATTTCGGTAATTTCCGGACGCGGTGCAGCCGCAGACCCCTCCAGTTGCTCCCGGAGGGACTTAACGCTCTGTCTCAGCTCGGAGCAAAGAATAGACTGCTGTTCCACGGTCCGGGCCGCAGATGTCTGAATTTCTGCCACGCGATCCTCAGAGGCCTGCTTCAATTCTTCAAACTCGTTCTGAAGCTCTTGTATCTGGGCCAGTAGCTCTTGATTCTTGGACCGCTCTTCACCCAAGAACCACTCACTGCGATTCAAGTGATACTCCACTTCCCGGAGCAAACGCTCTTTTTCCTCAGCGCCGGAACGGGCCTGCGCGAGCTGTTCTTCCAATGCATCCCTCAGGGTCTGAAGTTCCCTCACCTGCGCGCGTGCTTCGCCCAAGAACCACTCCGACTCTTCCGCGTCCTTCCTAAGCCGCTCATACTCCTGTTCCATATCCTGTGGGGGCGGCCCGCCCTGGGGAGCCACCTCATTCACCAACTGATCCGCCACCACAGCCGTCAAACGCTCTACCTCGGTGCTCAACGTGTTGCGTTCTCCTTCCATCTGCCGGATCGCCGCGAGCGCGTGATCGAGCTCTGCCTGGACCTGGTCCCGCTCCTGGGTCAGCGTGATAAACACGCCCTGGGACTGCTCCTCCCACTGCCTAAAGTTCTGATTGAATTCCAAGAGGCGGCGTTCCATATCCCGCCCGACAGCTCTCTCCTCTTCCAACTCTGCGATCAAACGCCGGAAGGTGGCTTTGGCCTCAGCCACCTCATTGTCCTGAATCCGGTTGTTGGCGATTTTCTGAAATTCCTGCTGGGCCTCATGCAATGAGACCAGTTCAGTCTGCAGTTCCTTGAAGCGGGCATAGGTCTCTTCGTGATGCGTCTTTTCCTCCCGCACGCGACGCCGCAAATCATTGACCTGAGTCTCAAGCCCCAACCCAAACTCCACCTGTAAGCGCAGGCGTTCTTCCAGATCGGCAATCCTCTTTTCAGCTTCCTTGGACTTCCATTCCGCATCGCTCAGGTCCGCCTGGGACTTGCGGTACAGGTCATGGATCCGGCGAACCTCGGAATTGTGAGTAGAGACCAGCCGCTTGAGGTCGGAGCGCTCTTTGAGCAAAGACTCTACGGTTTCCTTCAGGGCCCTTACTTCAGCCCAGGCCGCTCTTTCCCGCTCCTGGGATTCTTCGATGCGGGATTCAAGGCTAAGATTTTGTTTGCGCACATGGGCATAGCCGAACTCGTCGTAACGCCGGCCCAGACCCTCAACCATGGCTGAAAAAGTCTCAGATTTTCCATAAAGATTGACGCCTCGACCGCGGGCTGCGACCTTAGCCGGGAGAGTCATTGCGGAAAGACAAAAAAGATGGCCTTCATGGATGCCCGACTCGCCCATCGCGCGCGTCATGCAATCAATCCAGGCCTTGTCCAAAGTCTGCTTGCCCGAGTAGCAGACAACGGCGTTCATCACGCCGTTTCTTTCCATGAACCAAATACGGCCGATCGGAGTCACCCACCGGGAGGCCTGTGGGGTCCAACCCTGGTGTTGAAAGGAAAGGCTAATCAGTAGCTCGTGGAGGGTCATACTGGAAATGCCGCTGCCATCACTCACGACCAACTCCCCTTGTCCGTTGGTGGTGGAAAACATCACTTGCCCTGGACATTTATACAACAGTTTGACTGCGGACACAATGTCTCAGTTGGACTGACGAATTCTGTCCCCGAATTGTGTGAGGCGATGGAACTGCACAAAGCGCTCCTCAACCTCCTGGTCCGTTAGACTCACCAGGCGTTGCACGCCGAATTGCTCGACGCAATAGGAGGCCAAAACCGTGCCGTTGACGATTCCGCACCTGAGAACCTCGGGCGTCAGCGCGCGAGCCTGAGCCAAATAACCCATCAAACCACCGGCAAAGGAGTCCCCTGCACCCGTTGGATCAAAGACTTCATCCAGGAGAAAAGCAGGTGCCGCAAAAAATTCGTCGTGGTGATACATGAGCACTCCGTGCTCCCCCTTTTTGATCACTACAAACTCCGGCCCTCTTGCGCGAATCCACCGGGCAGCCACCTTTAGGTTCGGGGTCTGGGCAAGCATGCGCGCTTCCGCGTCGTTGATCACCACCAAGTTCACTTTGGAGAAGAGGTTGAGAAGGGCTTGGCGCTCGTTGAGAATCCAATGATCAATCGTATCGCATCCCACCAGCTTGGCCTGTGGGAACTGATCCAGAACCTTTGCCTGCAGTTGCGGATGGATGTTGCCCAAGAATACGTACTCACAGTCCTGGGCCCCGGCCGGGATTTCGGGTTCAAACTCTTCGAACACATTGAGCTGCAGGTCCAAGGTCTCGCGCGTGTTCAAATCTTCTTCATACCGCCCGGTCCAGCGAAAGGTTTTGCCCGGCACCTGCTTAAGCCCCTCTGTCTTAATATTCTTCTGGCTGAGGAGCGCCAAGCGGTCCGCGGGCATGTCCTCCCCGACCACGGCCACTAAATAGGCAGGACAAAAAAAACGCGCTGCCAGGCTGAAGTAGCTGGCTGAGCCGCCCAGGGCGTTCTCCGTCTTACCAAAAGGGGTCTCGATGGTATCTAGTGCAACAGAACCCACAACAACAACCGGCATAAGCACCTCCTTTTCGGGGGACACAATAGAATCGGTCCAACTGACACATTGTGTCCCCGAAAATAGGTATTGTCCCCGGATAATTAACTGACAAGGATATCTTGTACCTCTTGCAGCAGGGCCACGGCTTCCTTGCGCGGACGCTGGAACGCATTGCGTCCCATAATGGAACCAAAGCCGCCGCCATCGCGAATGGCCCTAATCTCATCGAGAACCGCATCTTTACCCTTGGCCGGACCCCCGGAGAAAATCACCACACGGCGGCCACCAAAGGAGCTCTGCACCACATGCTTTACACGCGCTGCAAGATCGGAGATCTGAATCTTTTCCTTTTCGTAGACCTTGCGGGCTGCGTCCTGCTCAAGAAAATCGCTGGGCAGCTTGACCTTGACAATGTGCGCGCCCAACTGGCAGGCAATCTGCGCGGCGTAAGCTGCCACATCCATGGCTGTCTCGCCTTCCTTGCTCAGGGAGGAACCGCGCGGATAGGACCAGATGACCACGACCAGTCCGGCATCTTTGGCATCTTGGGCCAGCTCACGAATTTCTTCGTACATCTCTTTGCGCCAGCTGGAGCCCGGGTAGATGGTGAAACCAATGGCCGAACAACCCAAGCGAAGCGCATCGTCGACAGAGGCAGTCACGGCCGGAACCGGATCATTGCTGGAAAGCAAGCTATCGCTGTTGTTGGCTTTAAGGATGGTCGGAATCTGGCCGGCGAAATCGCGAGCCGCGGCTTCAAGCTGCCCCAAGGGCGCTGCATAGGCATTGCAACCTGCTTCAAGCGCCAGTTCAAAGTGGTAACGCGGATCATACCCCGGCGGATTCGGGGCGAAACTGCGGGCCGGACCATGCTCAAAGCCCTGGTCCACCGGCAGGATGACTAACTTGCCGGAACCCCCAATACGCCCGGTGTTGAGCATACGGGCCAGGTTGGTGAGGGTGCCCGGGCTGTCAGATCCATACCAACTGAGGATTTCGCGCACCTCAGGGGTCACGGTCTGGCCTTCCCAGGTGTCCCGGATTTTGGGAGTAGATGCGGTGGTGGTACTCATGGTAAAACCTCCGATTTTTGTGTTTTTTCCCGCGCACTGTACATCAAGTCATATGTTGAGGAATATGCGACTGATGGCTGAATAATTAGGATAGATGTTACAACCAAGCATTGTTTGGGGCAAGGAGAAAGAAGGCCGGAACTCCAGTGGAATCCCGGCCTTTTTCAAACCATTGGACTTTGTTCAGGTCACCGGCCCAGGGGTTGGCCCGGGGCCCCGCCGGTCATGGGACACGCTCCCATCCCCTTCCCCATCATGCAGCACGGGCCCTTGCCCCAGCCTCCGGGCGCGCAGTCTGTACTCAGGGAATAGGCCTTGAGCCCAACCCCGGCCAAGCTGCAGATAATGATCAAAGCACCCAAGATCTGCCCCAGCTTCTTGAGCCCGCCGCTCTCTTTGCCGGCCTGAACCATCACCCAAAATCCGGCTGCACTTGCGATTAGAAATCCACCATTGAGCACGATCAAACCTCCTGGTTTATGTTCCCCGTCATTATACCCTTTTCCACGCTAATATTCTGGCAGACCGGGTGCACAACGCCTCGTCCTCACGAGGAGCACAGCGACGTGGTGATCTTTGTCCCGCAAAGGTTGCTTCGCGGAGTTTGCCCCGAGCGAAGCGTGGGGGCTCGCCATGACGCATCCTCCCCTGCTACTTCCTCCTCGGCCGGAACTTGCCCTTAAAAGGCCGCCCGGGCCTGGCAAACTTTTTTTGGGGCCGGGACACCTGGGATTCCTTCCCATAGTCAAAGTTATCCAAGCGCACCCGCTCAATCTGAAAGCCCAAAAGGTGCTCAATCGCACTTAGGTGCGAGACCTCCTCGGGGCAAACCAATGTATAAGCATCGCCCTCAGCGTCATAGCGCGCAGTGCGGCCCACGCGGTGCACATAGCTTTCCGGATCCTCCGGCACATTGTAATTGATGACGTGAGAAATATTGTCCACATCCAATCCCCGGGATGCAATATCTGTGGCCACCAAGACCCGGGCCTCACCGCTTCGAAAATCCCCCAATGCCTTAAGGCGTTGTTCCTGGCTCAGATCACTGTGCATGCAATCCGCATTGACCTTGTGTTTTTTTAAAAATTTCCAGAGAGAAGAAGCATCCTTCTTGGTGCGCGTAAAAACCAGGACCATCGACATCTCATGGCGCCGGATAAGCTCCGTTAAGAGTTCCCGCTTTTTGTCATCCGAGACCAGGCACACAAACTGCCGCACCCCTTCCGCCGCAGTAAAATCCAAACCAATCTTGACGTACTCAGGCTCCTTTAAGAGCTTTGAAATCAACCCCACAACACCCGAAGGAAAAGTCGCGGAAAAAAGCAGACTCTGCCGGTCCGCCGGCATCTTTTGGAAGATGCGCTCCAAATCCGGCAAAAACCCCATGTCGAGCATACGGTCGCCTTCATCTAATACTAGGATCTCGATCCCGCTCAGGTCCGCCGCATGATTGCGCAGGTGGTCCAGAAGCCTTCCGGGGGTGGCCACAATCACATTGGCCCCGGCCTTAAGCGCCCGCTCCTGCAAACCCATTTCCACTCCACCGTAAACCGAAGCAATGGAAAGCCTGGTGTGATAGGCCAAGCCCAGGAACTGCTCTTCCACCTGAATGGCCAGCTCTCGAGTCGGGACCAGGATCAAGGCCCGGCTTCCCGCACCAGGCACGGTCATCAACCGGGAGATAATCGGGATGAGAAAGGCGGCGGTCTTTCCGGAACCGGTTTGAGAACTTCCGACCATGTCCCGGCCTTCCATCGCAATGGGAATGGACTGAAGTTGAATGGGGGTGGCTTGGGTGAAACGCATATCCAACAAGCCCTGGCGAAGTTCAGGGGGAAGGTCCAAATTATCAAAACTCATGATGGGGTCCCGGGTGGGTCCGTACGATGATATTGCTCCAATAGTCTTTCCAAATCCGACTGAGCTGAGCGCGAGAGCGTAAAGCCGACCAGAATCAGAATAGAAAACTGCCAGCAGTCTTCAGGGCCCAAGACCAGGCCCGTTGAGGTGTCTTCCACGCGTTCGAGCTGCTGTTTAAAGTGGTCCGTGGCCTTGGACAAGGACCCCTCATATAAGTCCACAATAGACAGCTCATGCTTGAAACGCAAGGAGGGAAAACTCACCCCCCTCACAATAAGAAAATTGATCAAGCTGTCAGGATTGAGCTGCAGGTCCTTTTCCCAGTCAAAACCCTCGAACTGAGGGCTGTGGGAAGGCAAGTAAAGGGCCGGCTTATCCACCACTACATTGCCGCGGCGCACAACCGTGTCACCCGGATTGACACTGGACTCCGCCAAAAACAGGTACTGGAGTTGAGTCGAGTGTGTATGGCCCAGGTTCCGGACCACAGGCCGTATCACTTCCGTATGCTTCAGCGATTTTTCCCAGTAATCTTCTATATTCACTCAAAACCCGAATGGTCTGGTTGACCGCAGTGTTCAGCATCCAAAAAAAGGACGGTCCCCGAACTCTGATCTGGTCGGAGGACCGTCCCCTCAGTTTGAGCCCATACTAAAGCTTGCTCAGTCGATCCTTCATTGCCTCGAACTCTTCTCTTAACACTCCCGGCAGATTGTCCCCAAAGGTCTTGAAGTGCTCTTCAATTCCCTTAGCTTCTTCCTCCCACGCGCTCTTGCTCAGAGAAAGCAGGCTTTCCATAGTGCCGGGCGCAAGGTTCAAGCCCTCGGAGCTGATGGCATTTGCCTCAGGAACCAGACCGGCAACGGTCTCGACACCCTCGCCCTTGCCCTGCACACGATCAATGATCCACTGCAACACACGAAGATTCTCCCCAAACCCGGGCCAGATGAACTTGCCGTTATCATCGATACGGAACCAGTTCACCATAAAGATACCCGGCGGATTGCTGAGCTTCTGTTCCATGCTGAGCCAATGCTGGAAATAGTCTGCCATGTTGTAACCGCAGAAGGGAAGCATGGCCATTGGGTCCCGGCGCACCAAACCGATATCGCCGAAAGCAGCCGCGGTCTTTTCGGAAGCCATGGTCGCTCCCATAAATACGCCGTGCTGCCAGCTCAAGGCTTGAGCGACCAAAGGCGTGACCTTGGCCCTGCGCCCGCCAAAGACGATCGCGCTGATGGGCACGCCCTTGGGGTTTTCCCACTCCGGAGAAACGCTCGGGCACTGCGAAGCCGGGGCTGTAAAACGGCTGTTCGGATGCGCGCCCTTTTCACCGGATTCCGGGGTCCAAGGCTGGCCCTTCCAATCCCAGGCCGGCTGCGGCGGTTCTTTGTCGTCCAGGCCTTCCCACCACACAGAGCCGTCGGCGCCCTTGACCACATTGGTGAAAATAGTGTTTTTCTGAACGCTCCTGAGCGCATTCGGATTGGTCTTGGAACTGG